>JALOOE010000589.1 GCA_025454565.1 Anaerolineae bacterium | reverse complement strand
AGCATCGCTTCGGCCGCGGCGTTCTCGGCCTCCGGACGCGCACCAACCAACTCGATGCCGTCCAGGGAGTAGGAATGGATTGCCGTGCTGCCCAGCGCGGCGAGCTCGGCCTCGGCCTCTTGCACCACACCCGGCTCCACCATGAACACCAGGCCTGACGAGCCCGGCGTAAACGACTTGCCGAACGCCTTGAGCTGCTTGTCCGGGATACCGCCATCCTTAATCTTGGCGCCCAGACCGCCGACCAACGCACCGGCCGCGCCCAGGACCAAGGCTGACGGGGGGAACAGCAAGCTGGCGGCCGCCGCGGCCGTACCGCCGGCAACGGCGCCCTTCGCAAAGCCGGCATCGCCCGTCTCTTTGATGTGCACCTTGCCCTGTGCGTCACACTGGATCTGCCCAACACTCTTCGACGCCGCGAAAGCCCTCGACTGGGCCTGCCTCAGGAAGTCCTGGTGCTCCTGGGCCTTGTCTACTCCGTCGAAAACGCCCAACACGAGCATATAGGTTGTTGCCTCGGCCATTACCGTTCTCCTCTCGAAGGTTTTTTAACCCAAGATTCACGCTGCGCAGGCGTGCTGTGCCACCTGCGGCGTCCTACTCCATCAGCTTCGGATATACGACGTACATGACGACGATCACTGGCAGGAAACTACCCAACGCCAGCCAGAGGTCGCCGGACAATATGGTCACGAGCAGACCCATCGCCATACCTGTGACCAGATAGAGGTAGCCGGCCCACTTTTTCCAGAACCACATGCCAAAGCCGGCCGCCAGAGAAAGCAGTGTCGACACGACCAAGAGCCCAAACAGCACCGGGTACTTATCGACGTTAGCGCGGTGGGTTGAGAAGGCTACCGCCGTCCAGAACAGACCGTGCAGGATTACATACACGACAGCAATGATGTACGCGATGCTGCGCTTCTTCGGATGCTGCGGCTGTTGCGCCTGCGATTTGCTGGATGAGGACTTCGCCTGGGTGGACGATGCCTGCGATGAAGACGATGCCTGCTGCGAAGAAGATGCGCCCGACGCAGATGAGCTGCGCGATGCAGACCGACGTTTCTTGGACATACCTCTTCCCCTTCGTTTTTGCGGGTCTTCCCCCGTGGATGATCGTGAATTATGGAATCTTACCGCGATTGCGGTCAGACTCCAAATTCCCGGCATGTGGGGGGCTGCTTAGGATTTCACGACCCCGGCCGCAACCGGATCGAAGTCAAGCGACCAATAGGTCGAACTGTCAGACGTCGCCCCCCGCAGATTGGCGCTGCGCAGGTCAGCCGAAACGAGCGTGGCCCCTGCCAGGCTCGTCTCACTGAGATTCGCGCCCTGTAGATCGGCGCCGGAAAGATCCGCCTGAAACAGGGAGGCACGGCGCAGGTTAGCGCCCGTCAATTTCGCCCCGCGGAACACCGCCCCGAGCAACTCCGCCTCGGACAGATCGGCTCCAGCCAGGTTTGCCCCGACGAAGTCGGTCCGCGAAAGGTCAGTGCGGCTGAAGTCTACATCGTGCAGGTCGTCGTGCTCCAGCATGAGATACGAGAGGTCATGCCCGCTCAGGTTTGGCCTCTCGCCCCGCCCGCGCGCCAGGCTGATCGCTTCGCGCACCATGTTGGCATCGTATTTCATCGGCTGTCCTTACGCGCCACGCGCTAAACCGCGCTGCCGGCAGGCAACTGCGGCGGCGTCCCGTCGTCACTCGTGGTCAGTTCAGGAGCGGACTTGGCTGCCCGCCACACCGTCAGGCCGTAGACGAACAGTCGCGCCTGGCCCCACAGAAAGAGCAGCAGCGCCAACGTGATCGCGATGGCGCCCATCGTGAAGTAGAACGGCAGGCGGGCCTTCACCGCAGCCACCGCCCCCTGCAGCTTTCGAATCTGTGCGAGGTAATCCTGCACCTCGCCTTGCACCGTCCTCAAGATGGTTTCAACCTTGGTCGTATACGTGGTGACGAAGTCGACCGACGCATCCAGGACGCCGCTCTTCATCTGGTTGAGCTTGGTGACCAGATCTTGCACCGGCTGAAGGGCCGAGTCGACCCGGTCCCGGGTGGCATTCAGCGACTGCGTCAGGGTCGGGACTTCAACAAATGGCAGGCTGTTGACCGCCTCAAGTGTCGTGTTGAAGGCAACCACAGATTCGACGAGCCCCTGGACTGTCGTCTGGGCCCGCTGCAACTTGGGGAATTCCCGATCACTGAGCGCTTGCTCGATAGCCACCAGAATGAGGTTGGTGTTCTTGGCTTTGTCGCTCAAGCCCTGCGCGAGACGTTCGATATCCGCGATGCCATCACGCGCATCCTGCAGGTTGGTCTCGACGCGAACAAGGCCGTTGCCCGTCGCCTGCAACATCTCCTCGGCGCTGGACAACAGGCTCACGGTCACGCGAGTCAAACGATCCTCGACGATCCACGTTCCGATGATGCCGCCGACGCACAGCACGATGCCAAGAATGCTCAGAATGATAATGACAACGGCGAAAATCCGCTTTCCGGCGCTCACAATCACCTCCGCAGAACATACCAAAACGCAGTCCAGCCAAAGTATTCATCCGGCCGGACTGCGTACGCGACATCAGTCGGGACAACTCAGGGCGCACACTCCAGGGGTCAGCGAGCGGCAATACCCTGTAGGATCCCTTGAGCCCATCGGCTCATGACGGGGCCCAGCACGATCAGGCTCGAGAAAAGCGCCCAGGGCGCCGCGACCAGCAGGATGAACCACAACACAACCCACCCGTAGCGCCGCTGTCGGTCGGCATCGTTCGCCACTAGCTTGAAGGTGTCGCCCACAGTGTAATCATCATCACTTGAGATGACGATGGTGCGCGCGATCTT
>JALOOE010000588.1 GCA_025454565.1 Anaerolineae bacterium | reverse complement strand
TCCCGGTCAAGCGCTTTCTCCGCTTGCTGGGCGGCTCGGCGCCGCCGGTGGCCGACCAAAGGCATCCACCCATTCCCGCAGCAATGGACCAACTCAGCGGTAGTGAAGAAGGACAAAAGGATCTGGTTTTGGCCATTATGCAGCACGAGGATGCTGACCTGGTCGCTGGCGGGTTGCTGGCAGCGGGTTACCGGCTGACGCGCTTGAATACGGCGGGCGGTTTCCTGCGGCGCGGTAACGTGACGCTGCTGACCGGTGTTGAGCCGAACCGGCTGGACGACATGTTGCGGATCATCCAGGCCAACTGCCGCCTGCGCACCGAGGCGCGTCCGCCCGAGGCGGGCATGCCGATGTACAGCGCCACCGTGTTCGTCCTGGAGGCCGCGCGTTTTGACCGTCTGTAGGAGGGGATGATGGTAGAGCGAAAGACCGTGGTTGCTGCTGCGCTCGGTGAGTGTGTTCATGTCGCCGGTGTGATGAATTTTCTGCGTCTCGCCGAGGCGGCCGGTTGGCAGACGGTGTTCCTGGGGCCGGCGGCGTCGATCGGGCGGGTGCTTGAGGCGGCACAAGCGCACGGGGCATCGCTGGTTGGCGTTTCCTATCGCCTGACGCCGGAAACCGGCGAACGGCTATTGGTCGAGTTCGCTGAGGCTGCCGACGATATGCGGTCGGCCGGAGTGCGTTTCGCGTTCGGCGGCACGCCGCCGGTTGCGGGGCGCGCCGCGGCCATCGGCTTTTTCGAGCGCGTGTTCGACGGCTCCGAATCGACCGAAGACGTATTGGCCTACCTGCGTGGCTGGTCAGGGTCCGCTGCTGAGATGACCTATCCGCAGATGTTGGTTGAGCGCATCGCGTGGAAATCCCCCTATCCGCTGCTGCGCCATCACTTCGGCTTGCCGACCGTGGATCTGACGCGGCAGGGCATCGCGCAGATCGCCGACGCCCGCGTGCTGGACGTCATTTCGTTGGGTGTCGACCAGGATGCGCAGGAGAACTTCTTCCGCCCGGAACGGCAGGATCCGCGACGGACTGGCGCCGGCGGCGTGCCGGTACGCAACGCCGACGACTACCGGCTGCTCCATGCCGCCAGCCGCCGCGGCAATCAGCCGCTCATGCGCACCTATTCGGGCACCGATGATTTCATCCGCCTGGCAGAGATGTACGTCGAGACGATCAATATCGCCTGGGCCGCAGTGCCGCTCTTCTGGTTCAATGCGATGGATGGCCGCGGGCCGCACGATCTCGAATCTTCGATCCGCGAACACCAGCAGTTGATAGCCTGGTACGGCGCGCGGGGTATCCCGGTGGAACTCAACGAGCCGCATCACTGGGGCATGCGCGACGCGCCGGACGTGGTCTTCGTCGTCGCCGCCTGTCTTTCGGCTTACAACGCCCGCGCCTTTGGCGTCCGCGACTATATCGCGCAGATGATGTTCAACAGCCCGCCCGGCCTCTCCGATGCGATGGATCTGGCCAAGATGCTGGCGGTGTTGGAGATGATCGCGCTCGTCGTTTCGTCAGAGCAAGGAGCCAGGGGGGAGAGCCGATTCAATGTATACCGGCAAACCCGCGTCGGTTTGTTGAGCCACCCACTCGACCCGGAGGCGGCGCGTGGACACCTCGCGGCTGCGACCTATCTGCAGATGGCGCTCAAGCCGCACATCGTCCACGTAGTAGGCCATACCGAGGCGCACCACGCCGCCACGGCTGAGGATGTGATCGCCGCGTGCCGGATTGCCCGTCGCGTCATCGAGAATGCTGTAGCCGGTGCGCCGGACATGACTGCTGACCCGCGCGTCCAGGCGCGCAAACAGGAACTGATTGCCGAGGCGGAACTGACGCTGAACGCCATTCGAGCATTGGCCAAGCCGGATGTGCCCGATCCGCTCACCGATCCGGCCACGCTGGCGCGCGCCGTCGCTAACGGTATCCTGGATGCGCCGCACCTGCGGAACAACCGCTACGCCTGCGGACGGGTCGTTACCCGCATCGACGCACGCGGCGCCTGCGTCGCGGTGGATGCCGCCGGTCGTCCAGTGAGCGAGACTGATCGTCTGGCTAAACTGAGGTAGTTGGCTCCACATGGTCAAGGCTGCCGAGAACGCGCAGACGATGTCTCGTGGCCTTGACCCTTCTATTCCATGAGGAGGCTGCAATGAGCACAACCCCCACCTACACCGTCATCGGCGCGGGACATGGCGGCAAGGCCATGGCCGCTCACCTAGCGCTGATGGGCTTTCGCGTGACACTGTTCAACCGTACCCCGGACCGGGTGGCAGCGGTCAAGGCACGGCGCGGGATCGACCTGGAGAGTTACGGCGGCGGCCCCAATGGGTTCGCACGGCTGGCTGCCGTCACCTCCGACATGGCGCAAGCCCTGGCGGAGGCGGACCTGGTCATGGTCGTTGTGCCGTCCTCCGCGCACGCCGAGGTGGCCAAGAGTGCGGCTCCGCATCTCCGCGATGGGCAGATCGTCGTGTTGCATCCCGGGCGCACCTTGGGCGCCATCGAGTTCCACAAGGTGCTCTGCGATCAGGGTTGCCAGGCCGATGTCACCGTCGCCGAAGCCGGCACCTTTATCTACGCCAGCCGTTCCGATGGCCCGGCGCAGGCGCGCATCTTCCGCATCAAAGAGGCCGTGCCGTTGGCTGCGCTGCCAGCGACGCGCACGGCGCAAGTCCTGGAAGCCCTGGCGCCGGCCTATCCGCAATTCATCGACGGCATCAATGTGCTGCGCACCGGTCTGGACAACATGGGCGCCATCTTCCACCCGGCGCTGACGTTGCTCAACGCGGGCCGCATTGAGTCCACACACGGCGACTACGAGTTCTACATCGAGGGGGTC
>JALOOE010000587.1 GCA_025454565.1 Anaerolineae bacterium | reverse complement strand
AGCGCCACCGGTAGATGCTGCCAGTGCAGCATATCCGGACTGACCGCATGCCCCCAGCACATATGGCCCCAGGAATCGCTGAAGGGGTTGTGCTGGTAGCAAAGGTGATACTCGCCCCGGTAGAACACCAGCCCGTTTGGGTCATTGATGAAGTTGGCCGGCGGCGTGAAGTGATAGCGGGGGCGGTAAATATCGCGTGTGCTCATGATGACTCAGCGCGTTTAGGGGTCGATTCGCGTGAAACGTGAAACGTGAAACGTGATGCGTGAAGTCCGAACAGCATGGACGCACCCTCACGTTTGACGTTTGACGTTTCACGTTTCAACATCAGTCTCACGCCGCAAGGTTCGTCAGTCGTTTTCCAACAACTCCAGCGTCGCGCCCAGCTTCTCGATCCCGTCTACATATGCGTAGCGCCCGCCCTTATACTCACCCTTCTGCACCAGCGGGATTCCCTGACCCTCCAGCAGCGCCAGCTTCTCGCCCATCCCCTGGATGCGGAACGCGATGTGGTGCAGGCTGTCGCCATGCTGGTCGAGCTGATCGCCCCACGTGCTTGGCCGGTCGATCGGCTCGATTAGCTCCAGTGAAACCTGCGGGCCGAGCTTGAAGAACGCCAGCTTGGCGCGGGCCAGGGTGGGCTGCCCTTTGTACTGAGCCTGGCTCTCTTCGTAAGGGCCCGTGATTCGTATTTCGGGCACAGACACGCCCAGGATTTCCGCCCACGCGCGGGCCTTCGCTTCGATGTCGCTGGTGATGATCGCGACTTGCGTGACGATATCGGTGCCCAACAATGGCTCTGACATGATCTGCTCCTCCATTACATTCAGGCTGAGGTTAAGGTCGAGCACGAATGCGCGTCTCCCCGTCCTCCGTCCTCCCATCCTACCCCAACTCTGCCAAAAACTCCCTGACCGCCGTCATGTACGCCGCAAACTGTTCGCGACGAATGTTGTGCCCCGCGCCGGCGATATGCACGGCGCGACCCTGCGGCATCAGCTTGATTGCCGCTGCGGCGACCTCCGGTGTGACAATGGCGCCATCAGCCACATCGGCAGTGATGAGCAGGGCGGGGCAGGCGATGCGGGCGCACACGTCTCGCCAGGGCAGCCGCGCTGCCGTGATGTACTGTGTCACCTCCGGACTGACTTGTTGCTTGGCAACGATCCAATCGATGAACTCCTCGTCAGCCCATTTCGGCTGTTCCCGCTTGCGCTGCGCAATGACTTCCGGTCCCGTTTTGGCCTGCCGGCCGAGGATCTCTTTGCGCCACTCGGCGGCCCGCGCAGCCTGCTCCTCGGGCGTGCCGATCTCATCCCCTTCCGTCCGCCACGGCGGGTCTTCCAGGACGAGAGCGCTCACCAGATCGGGATAGAGCGCGGCGACGGTCGCCGACACACCTGCCCCCATCGAGTGGCCGATCAAGATGGGGCGTTCCAGCCCCAATCCTTGGATCAAGCCGGCCACGTCCGCGGCGTGATCGCGCGGCGCGTAGCCGGTTGCCGGTTTGTCGGATAGCCCATGTCCCCGCGCATCGGGTAGGATCATGTCGTATTCGGGCGCCAACGCCTTCACCACGCGCGGCCAGCACAGCCCGGAGTCGGTGATGCCATGCAACAGCACAAGCGACGGGCGCGCTCGCGTCTGGGCAGTCTTCTCAGTGCGGTAGTAATGGATGCGGATGCCGTTGGTGATGATGTCAGCAGGCATTAGTTTCGACATGGGGTCTGCTCCTGGACGTGAGCTTGTTTCGGCTCACGGATAAACACCGATCATACGGATCGATTTCACTTGTATTTGATCCGTGTCCATCGGTGTCATCCGTGAGCAGCGCCTTCAATATGTGCTCGCCGCCTCATACAAGGCGATGATGTTCTCCACCGGCGTGACCGCCTGCAGATTGTGGCATGGGCCCACGATGAAGCCAGTGCGGTCGGGCGCGAGTTCGGCCAGCAGGCGGCGCACCTCGGCGCGCACATCGTCAGCCGTGCCCCACGGCAGCGTCACCTGGTTGTCTACCGCGCTGTGGAAGCAGAGCCGCTCGCCGTACTCCGCCTTGAGCGCCTGCAGATCCCAATCGCCGCAGCGCCACTGGATCGGATTGAGGATATCGATGCCCATGTCGGTCAGCCGGGGCAGCAGCTTGCGGCAGTCGCCGTCGTCATGGTGGAAGACGGTCAGACCGTAGGACTTCGCCAGGTCGATGCCGCGCTGGATCGGCGCGCGGTAAAACGTGTCGAAGATGCGCGGGCTGATCATGAGACCGGTCTGTGAGCCGAAGTCGTCCGTCACCTGGGTCGTGTCGATCACGCCGCGACCGGCCTCGAAGCAGCGGCGATGATACTCGGTGAAGAACTCCGAGATACGACCGACCAGATAGTGCGTGAATTCGGGCCGCAGGATTGGATCCATCAGCGAGAGCTCCAGCCCGCGCAGCTTGTTGTGATAATAGAAGACGGCCGTGTAGCCGCACATGATCGCCCGGTCGGGATACTGCGCCGCCAACTCCGGCAGCGCGGCGTAGTTATACCAGTCCGGCGACGGCCAGGGATAGGCCTCCAGGTCAGCGATGCTCTCGGCAGATGCGAGGGGAAAATGAACCTGTTCATTGTACGAGCCGGTGCCGTAGGCCTGAGCCTGATAGCCCATGCCCCAGGCGTCCTTGGTGAAACCGGCGGGCCAGGCGGGATCGCTCGGCAGCTCCGGCCCGATGTAGGGCGGCGCGATGCCCATGATGCCGTCGATGCCTAGCTTGTCATATACAGCCAGGTGATCGACGGCCTGTCGGCCTTCCACGCCGAAATAGCTCATCAACTTGTCCCACACCTCGGCTGTAGCCCAGATGTCGGTCG
>JALOOE010000586.1 GCA_025454565.1 Anaerolineae bacterium | reverse complement strand
GGCTCGGTCGGAGACCGGCCAGAGCCATTTGTTTTACCACGCTGGGGCCGGTCTCTGACCGTGCCCCGCCGCCCGGCTCGGTCGGAGACCGGCCAGAGCGACTTGTCATCATCAAGCCACCAAGCTACAAAGGACACAAGATGTAAAGCGTCTCCGTGTTCTCCGTGCCTCCGTGGTTACATCTATGCCGCCGCCTTCTCGCGCGGCCCCAGCACCTTCTCGATCTCCCGCAGCAGCTTATCGGGCCGCAGCGGCTTTTCCAGGAACGCCTTGATCGGCAGCCAGGTGTCGTCCGGGCTGAAGTCGTAGTGCAGGCCCATCACGGTCTTCACGCCGGACAGCATGATGATCGGGATGCCCTTCAGATCGGGATCGCTCTGGATCAGACGCGACGTTTCGAAACCGTCCGGACCGGGCGGCCCGGAGAACATCACGTCCAGCAGCATCAGATCCGGCTTGTTCTGCCGCGCCAGATCCATCCCCGCTTCCGTCCGATAGGCGTGGATCGTCTCGTACCCCACGCTCTGGAGCAAGGTCTCCACAGTGTCCACGACCTGGACGTCGTCATCGACGACTAGAATGCGTTGTCTCTTGGACATCAGAGGGTCTCCTTGTACCCTTTTCGGGCAGCTATCCGTTGTGGGCCACCCCGTTCGGCAGCGTAAAGCTGAACTTGGCCCACTCCCCGACCTTCGAATCGGCCCAAATCTGGCCGCCGTGCTTTTCGACGATCTCCTTGCAGATGAACAGCCCCAGCCCCGTGCCCTTCTTGCCGGAGGCAGCGGGCGTGGTGTCCAGACGGCTGAAACGCTGGAAAAGCTGGCCCTTCTTTTCAGAAGGGATGCCCTCGCCGTCGTTGCGCACGCTGAGGGTCAACGTATCATCCGCCTCCTGCGCTTCCAACAGCAGACCGCCCCCCTCCCGGCCATATTTGACCGCGTTGGACAGCAAGTCATCGATCCAGCGCCGGTTCGACGACGGCCGCTTGCAGGTCGATGCGGCGTTTCTTGGCGATGAGCTGTCCCTGTTCCAGCCGGGAGAGATCGAGATAGTTGCGTACCATGTCCTGGAAATAGTCCAGGCTCTTTGCCACCGATTCCAGGCTCTTTTTCTGCCCGGCGTTCAACTCGCCCAGGTAGCCGTCCTTGACGGTGTAGAGCCCCATGATCGCCGACGTGAGCGGGTTTTTCAGTTCGTGTGTGACGAAGCCGAGCATCTCGATGTAGTTGCGATTCGTCGTCTGTAACTGCTCGCTGAGGGTCGTGAGCTGCTGCTTATCGCGCTCGAGCTCATCGCGCTGCACCTGCAACCGTTCGCCCATCCGGTCGAAGTCCTGCGCCAGGTCGCCGATCTCGTCGGAGCGCTGGATATCCACCCGATGGCTCAACTCGCCGGCGGCAAGCTGGTGCGTCGCCTCAGACAGCGCGTGGATCGGCCGGACGATGCCGCGCACCAGGAAATAGATCAACAGGAACGCCAGCGTCATGCCGGCGAGGATCACGCCCAAGTTCAGGAAGAGGGTACGCCGCAGCAGGTCAACGTATTTCTGCTCCAGCTCGCCGACATAGAGCATGCCGATGAGCTTGCCGTCCGGATCGCGGATCGGGTCATACTGGGCCAGATAGGGGGTACCCACGACCTGCGCCGAGCCGGTCCACGGCACGCCCTGTCCCAAGACAGTGTCAGCCACCTCTTTCGATGCGCGCGTGCCCACCGCGCGGCGGCCTTGCTGGTCGAGCACGTTGGTCGAGATGCGCAGGTCGTCCAGGAAGATCGTGGCGGTGCCGACTGGCTTGCCGTTGTAAATCTCGTTGGCGAAGACCGCATCCCGGATCGCGTCCACCTTTTCCGTGGCGCCATTGATGAGGCCACCCATCTCGATGATGCCCACCAGTTTGCCGTCTTCGATCACCGGTACGGCGACCCCAGCCAACATGCCGCGCGCCTCACCACCGACCGCCAGCGTGCGCTCCACCAGCTCGCTGCCCTCCACGTCCAGCCGATCCTGATCCATGACGATGTAGCCGGCCGCTGGCTGCTTGGTGGCGAGGACTTGCCTGACCAGCGGATCGCTCGCCAGACTATCGCCCGAGTTGTACGGCGCCCGCGTCCGTAACATCACTTTGCCGTCCGGCGACAGCACATTCAGGATATCCATCTTCTGATCGCGGCGCACCGATTCCAGGAACGGACGCAACCGGTCGGGCACGCCCCCGTAGGCCAGCACATCGACCACGGGCCGGTCTTGCGCAAGGATCTCCAATGCGGCCCGCGTACGTGTGATCTTGGCATCCATGATCTCCCATGCCGCGCGCATGTAGATCTTGACGCGGTTTTCCGCCAGGCCGATGACCAGGGTGTTGACTTCGTAGACGGTCAACGCCGCCATGACGACGGCAACGACGGTGAAAATTGCCAGGATAGCGAGAGTGAACTTTGTCTGTAACTTCATAACGTCCCATAGCGGCCGAAGTGACTACTTTGCCGCGCGTATCTTGATGACGGGTAGGAGCGACTTCGGTCGTTTTTCTGGGCCATAAACGACTGAAGTCGTTACTACAATGCTATTTCCCGATGCTCCCGATGAGCGTTGCTGAGCCAGCGCCATTCTGCGCCGGCCTTGACGCGCTGAACGACTGCCCACTCGCCAGCGTGACCGGCAACTGGATGGCGAAAGTCGTCCCCTGCCCCACCTGGCTGCGCACGTTGATCTGCCCGCGGTGCATCTTGATGATGCCGTAGACGATCGCCAGCCCCAGCCCGGTGCCCTTGCCCACCGGCTTCGTGCTGAAGAAGGGCGTGAACAGCTTACCCAGGTGCTCCGGCGGGATCCCCGCGCCGCTGTCCGCCACCTCGACGGTGACCATGCCGTTCGGGCCGCTTCGCGTCCGCAGCGTCAACGTGCCGCCCGCGGGCATGGCATCCACGCCGTTGCTCATCAGGTTGACGAAGACCTCTTGCAGTTGGGCGTGGTCGGCCTCGATCCTCGGCAGGTTCGGGTCGAGATCGGTCATGACGGTGACCCCGGCGTAGGTCTCTCGCTTCTGCTGCACCTCGACCACGTTGCGGATCAGCGCGTTCAGATCGGTCGGCTGCGCCTCCACCTGGTTCTGGCGGGCGAAATCAAGCAGCGCGGCCACGATCCCCTTGCAGCGCTTCGTCTCGGCGACGATCATCTCCAGATCGGCGCGGCGCGGATCGCCCGGCGGGCACTCCCGCAACAAGATGTCGGAGTAGAGCAGCACAGTCGCCAGCGGATTGTTCAACTCGTGCGCCACGCCGGCGGCAAGTTGTCCCAGCGACGCCAGCTTCTCCGAATGCACGAGTTGGTCGTGCGTCGCCTGGAGCTCATCGAGCATCGTGTTGAACGACCCGGCGAGCTGCCCGACATCGCCGCCCGCCCGCACCGGAACCCGCACCGACATGTCGCCGGCGGCCACCCGCCGATTCGCACCGGCCAGATCGCGCAACTCCTTCAACGGCCGCGTGATCCGCCGCGACACCGGGTTCGCCAGCAGGAAGGTCGCCAGGATCGTCGCCAGCGCCACCAACACGATCCGCTCGTAGAACGTATTGACCAGTTTGTTGAAGGCGGACTGCCGGACACCGACATAGAGACTGCCCACCACTCGCCCCAGGTGATCGAGCACGGGGTCATAGCGGGTGATGTAGTTCTCGTTCACCACGAAGGCCGGGCCGGTGAATGGTCGGGCCTGGCCCAAGACAATCTGGGCCACTTCCTCCGAGATGCGCGTACCGATGGCCCGCTTGCCCTCCGGCGTCAGCACGTTGGTCGAAACGCGCAGATCG
>JALOOE010000585.1 GCA_025454565.1 Anaerolineae bacterium | reverse complement strand
ATAAAACCGTTTCTCCCGCGCTTCGCCCATCGAAAAAGTCTTGCGGGGCAGAGCGCCGTCGAGGATCACGGTCCTGAAGAACGCGTTTTTGGAGATGACCGGCAGGTAGAGGCCGACGTTGCCCGGTTGCGAGCCGAGCCGCACGGTCACATCCTCGCCGTGGACGTAGTCGATTTTGCCGAAACCGCTGTCTTGCCCGCTGGCAAGGCCCTTGCCCCAGGCGTCCAGGAAAGCTTGCAGCGTGCCGACCGCCAGATTGCTCGGCGGGTCGGGGACATAGGCGACGTTGAAGCCCTGCGCCGTGACCACACCGAACGCATGCGCGCCACCGCGCGCCGCCTGACTCTCCACGAGCGTGATCATGGCGCCGGGCGAGGCGCATTGCACCAGATAGCACCGTCCGGCGTAGTATTCCTCAAGCGCCCTGACGAAATCAGCCTTGACGTCAAAGAGCACCCGATGAATGGGTTCGAACACTAGGCCCGCGTCGTGGATATTCTCGATCTCGACCAGGGCATAGCGGGCGGGATGGTTGGGGCCGACCGCTGTTTTGATCTGCTCCCAGATGGCTTTGGCGGTCGCCAGCGAGTGATTGCCGTCGCCCATCGCAAAGACCATGACCGGCATATCGGGAGCCACGCCATACTTCATCGCGAAGGTGGTTGGCTCGGCCAGCTTGCCCAAGGCGTCGAGCGCTTGCTGCTCCAGGTCTGTGTCGTCGACCAGGTATCCGTTCAGATGGCCGCTGCCCAGCATCAGATCGAAGTCGTACAGCTTCCGCAGTCGCTCGTGAGCCGCCACCAGCGGCTCGATGACGCTGCGTCCGGGGTCGTCGATCAGCACCAGGATGTGCGGCAGCTCCAGCGGCGCGCCCGAGCGGATGCGCACGCGCGGCGGGATACGTTCGAGGATCGTGCCTTCGGTCGCTCGGATCAGGCTGGCGGAACCTTTGCTGTAATCGTACTGTTCCAGATCGAGCGCCAACATGATCCCGTGCCTGGTCCGTCCCGCAGCCGTTCGCTCCACCAGAACGATCCCCTCGTGCTGGGTGAACACGTCGCGGGCCAGATAATCCTGCATCGCGCTGCGGATCGACTGGAGCCGGCGCGCCTCCTCCGGTGTATCCAGGTACACCTCCGGCAGGATCATGTGATAGGTGGATGGCGCATCGCCCACCAGCGCCGCCACTTCCTGCCAATATTCCGGCTCGGAGGTGAACTGATCGCAGGCGATGACGGCCCACTTCGAGAGATCGCTGCCGGGTTTGGGCAATAAAATCTTGGGGATCTGTACGCCGATGGCAGATTCAGTCGTCATAGTTAGCGTGCTACCTCTCCGCGCGAGAAGTCAGCGACGCGAGCCTGCGCGTCGCTGACTGTGCGCCGGCTACTCGCAGGACTCCTGGTTGACCGTCATCAGCAGATCGGCCACTTCGTCACCGATACGGGCGGTAGCCTCTTGTGTGGACGCGCCGACGTGCGGTGAGCCGATCACTTGCGATAACTCGAAGAGCCTGCGGTTCGTCAGCGGCTCGTTCTCGAAGACGTCCAGTGCTGCGCCGGCTACCTGTCCGGCCACGATGGCGTCGTAGAGAGCATCCTCATCGATGACGCCGCCGCGGGCGCAGTCCACGATCCGGATGCCGCGCTTCATCTTGCCGAGCATCTCGGCGTCGAGCAGGTGGTGCGTGCTTTCGGTGAGCGGGATGTGCAGCGAGATGAAGTCAGCCTTGGCGATCAACTCCTCCAGCTCGACCATGTGCATGAATGGCACGGTGCCGACGGTGCGGCTATCGTAGCCCAGCACCAACATGCCCAGGGCGGCGGCACGCTGCGCCACGGCCATGCCGATGCGGCCCATGCCGATGATGCCCAACACCTTGCCCTGCAACTCGATGCCTTCGAACTTCGACTTCTCCCACAAGCCGTCGCGCATCGAGGCGGTGGCCTGCGCGATCGGTCGGGCGAGGGCGAACAGATAGGCGATGGTCAGCTCGGCCACCGAGTGGGTGCTGGCGCCGGGGGTGTTGAGCACTTTGACCCCTTTGGCTGCGGCGTAGTCCACGTCTATGTTGTCCACGCCGACACCGCCGCGCACGATCACCTTCAGGTTGGTCGCTGCGTCGAGCACCGGCTTCCGTACCTTGGTGCGGCTGCGCACCACCATGGCGTCATATTCCCCGATCGCAACCAGCAGTTCTTCCGGGGTGATTTTGTCTTTGACGTCAACATCGATACACGCCGCGCGCATGCGTTCGATCGCGCGCGCAGAGATAGAATCGCAAATGAGAACCTTCATCGTGTGATGCTCCTTCTTCCCCGTTCCCTTGTCTAATTGAGTCCGAGAATATCGTCAATCTGCGCCGTCAGCCACGTCACATCTGCCAGCGTCAGGTCACCCATGTGGCCGATGCGGAATGTCTTGCCTTTGAAGGGGCCGTAGCCGTCGGAGATGGTCGCCCCGCGCTTGCCCAGTTCTTTGTTCAACGCGCCAAAATCGAAGCCGGTGGTGTTCGTGATATGCGTGACAGTGGGCGAGGCGAATTGCTCGTCGCCGTACACGGCGAAGTGCTGCCTGGCCCAGGCACGGCAATGTTGAGCCATCGCCAGGTGGCGGGCGTAGCGATTCTCCAGCCCCTCGGCGAACATGCGATCCATCTGCTTGTCCAGCGCATACAGGAAGCTGATGCCGGGCGTCGCAGGCGTGTTGTACTTGACCGCGTATTTTTCGTTCTCGACGAAGTCGAAGTAATAACCCCGGTTCGGCACCACTGCGGCGCGGTCGAGCGCGCGCTGGCTCACCCCACAGACGGCGAAGCCGGGCGGCAGCCCGAAGCACTTCTGTACGCCAGC
>JALOOE010000584.1 GCA_025454565.1 Anaerolineae bacterium | reverse complement strand
AATCAAGAGCAACATCGACAGCGGCATCTTCCGGCCGGTGCAGGACGCAGCCACCGTGGCCCTCAACTGCGACGAGCTGTGGATGGTGGCGCGCAACGCTGAATACAAACAGCGCCGCGACCTGATCCTGGAGACCATCCGCAGCATTGGCATGACAGCTGAAACACCTAAGGCCAGCCTCTACATCTGGGCCCGGCCGCCGCAGGGCTACGGCTCCGTTGAATTTGCCGACAAGGTGTTGCTCGAGACGGGCGTCAGCTTCACCCCTGGCGACGCGTACGGTCCCAGCGGCGCGGGCTACATCCGCATCAGCATGGGCACCGAGCTGAAGAAGATCGAAGAGGCGATGGCGCGGCTGCGGAAGATGGTACTGTGACGAGCGACCATTACTTCTACCCAGACCAACCCCAAGAAACCGCCCTGTTGGTGGGCATTGAGCTGCGCGCGCATCCCGGCCGGTTCAGCGTGGACGCTTCGCTGTATGAGCTAGGCCAGCTGGCCGCTACGGCTGGGATGCGCGTGGTAGGGCAGACCTACCAGCGCATCAGCAATCCCAATCCAGCCACGCTGATCGGCAGCGGCAAGCTGGCTGAAATCATCGACTTGCGCGCCGATCTGGGGGCGTCAGCCATCCTCTTCGACGAGGAGCTGAGCCCCCGCCAGCAGCGCGAGATTGAAAAGGCCGTCAAGAACGATGACGTCAAGGTACTGGACCGCACCGCGCTGATCCTGGACATCTTTGCCAAGCACGCGCACACCCGCGAGGGCGCCTTACAGGTCGAGCTGGCCCAGTACGAGTACCGCCTGCCGCGCCTGACGCGGGCCTGGACCCACCTGGCTCGCCAGGCCGGCGGTGGAGCGGCCGCCAGCGGCACCGGCGGCGTAGGGTTGCGTGGACCTGGGGAAACGCAGCTGGAGGTGGACCGGCGCGAGATCGGCCGGCGCATCGCCCATCTCAAGCGCGAACTGGAGGAGGTGCGCGCCCATCGCCAGCGTTACCGACAGAAACGGCGCGGCGCGGCGCTGAGCACTGTGTCGCTGGTGGGGTACACCAACGCCGGCAAAAGCACCTTGCTCAACGCGCTGACGCGGCTGGCCGCGCCCGAGGGTGGGGAGGCGGGCGTTCTGTCAGCCGACATGCTCTTCGCGACGCTGGATCCCACCACGCGGCGCGTGCGGCTGCCCGGCGGGCGCGAGGCATTGTTCACCGACACCGTGGGCTTCATCCAGAAGCTCCCCACGGCGCTGGTGGCCGCCTTCCGCGCGACGCTAGAGGAGATCGCCGAGTCTGATTTGGTGCTACATGTTGTCGACATAACGCACGAGAACGTACTTGAACAGGCCGACGCGGTGGCCACCGTGCTGCGCGATCTGGGCGTGGTGGACAAGCCGATGGTGACGGCGCTCAACAAGGTCGATCTACTGGCCGACCCGGAGGAAGCGATCGATATCCTGCGGCGCGAGTTCGAAGACTCGCTGCCGACCTCGGCTGAGACGGGGTGGGGGGTGCCGGAGCTGCTGGTGCGCGTCGAGACTGTGCTCAACCGCAGCATGACGCCAGTTGAGGCGTTGATCCCGTACAGCGCGGGCGAGATGGTCAACCTGTGGCATGTGCACGGGCTGATCGAGCAGGAGGAACACACGGAGCATGGCGTGCGCATCCGCGGTATGCTGCCGGAGGAGCTGGCCGGGCGGATGCGGCCCTATGCGACTGCCGGGCAGTGATGTCCACTGTCACGATATTTGCGGCCACGGCAAAGCGGTGCTAAGATGTGGCTACGTCGTAGCTACATCCGGGAGATAATGAAATGGCCGAAACCATCGGTATCCGAGATCTCAAGAACAACACATCGCGCATCGTGCAGGCAGTGCGCGAGGAAGCAGTCGAGTACGTGGTGACCATGCGCGGGGAGCCGGTCGCAGTCTTGCGCCCGTGGAAAGCGGAAGATGTCGCTCTGTACCGAATGGCCGGCATGGAAGACGAGATCGAAGAGATGAAACTACTGGCGCAAGAAATCGCGGCTGCTTGGGTATCATCCAAGAGTGGGGTGGAGTTAATCGAAGAGCAGAGGCGATGAGATGGCAGTTGTCGACGCCAGTGTGTATATGGCATTGATCAACGCAGATGAGGACGGGCACGCCGCCAGTTGGCGTTGGTATGTCCAGGCTGTTCGCAGCGGCGAGCGGATTTGCGCTCCGGCGATCATACTTGGCGAGGTTGCTGCTGCCTTGAGCCGCGGAATGAACGACCAAGACCTTGCCAAGCGGGCGGCCAGAAGGCTGGAACGATCCCGGACAATCGAGCTGGTTGCGGTGACGATAGCGCTAGGGGCAAGTGCGGCAACGATCGCCGCTGAGTATCGTATTCGGGGCTGCGATGCGGTGTATGTGGCCTTGGCGCAATCCCGGGGCGAATATCTGGTTACGCTTGATCGACAGCAGCTGGCGCGAGGAGCGGCAGCAGTCGAAACCCGAAGACCGGCTGACAACCCTTAGGCTTAACATAATATTTGACCGTCGAAATAACAAAATGCGAGACGAGGCAGCAGGTGACGAGATTGTGCATCCCTCAGTGGAATCGCAAGGGCATCCCATCCTTCGTTCTAAACTGCCGCCCACTCCTGGGATGCCGCAGGCGCGCAACAAGAAGGTTTGGCGATCCTTCGGCCCACTTGCGGAAGTGAGCAAGCGTCAATGGGAAAGTGGCAGGGCGGCGCGATGCTGAGCGAGGGAGGCGGACGAAGTAAGCAGATCGTTTCACTCATGTACACACTAGAGATGTTATGTATACTATCGGGTGATTAGGTGATCAGGTGACCGGTGTTGGACCGGCGGCGCGGGCTTCTGACGGGCCTGGC
>JALOOE010000583.1 GCA_025454565.1 Anaerolineae bacterium | reverse complement strand
CGCCGTCGCTGTCGATCAGACCCAGCAGCGCGCCGTGGCTCACGTCGGCATAGGTGCTCAGCAGAGGAGCCTGGTGGCCTCCGATCCGGCAGCGCCAGCGGCCGGTGGCGACCCAGGCGGCAGGGATGTTGCTGATCAAATTCCCGAAGCGGTCGATGCTGACGATTTCGCCGCTGAGGTTGCCGCCGGAGTGCCGGCGCGGCGCGGCCCAGGTGAGGCGCGCGGGATCGACGATCGGGCGGCCGAGGCGCTCCGGCGAGACGCCATTCGCGAGATGAGCGGCCACTGGAGCGAAGATGTCTCGGCCCTGAAATGTCCGGCTGACCTGTGGCAGCCAGTAGCGCGGCTGATCGAGATCCCAGGCTTGCGCGGCCGGTTCAGCCAGCGCGGCGCTGAAGATACCGTTGTCCGGACCGATATAGGCGGCGCGTTCGGTGGTGACAAGCAAGGGACGCCGCGCGCTCCCCACGCCGGGATCGACTACGGCCAGGTGGATCGTCGCTTCAGGGAAGTAGGGTGCGGCACGGGCAAGCACATATGCGGCCTGACGCACGTCTTGGGGCACGATCTCGTGAGTCAGATCCACGAAACGGACGTGAGGCGCGATGCGGAGGATCACGCCTTTCATGATGCCGACAAAGCCGTCGGCCAGGCCGAAGTCTGTGGTCAGCGATATGACGGTCATCTTGCGGATATTTTACACCAGGATTGAGCTACCGTCAACTAAATACAATAATATTTAATAGTTCTCTTTTCCGGCCAAGTAGAACTGAAGTTCGACTCGTGCTTGCGCTGTTGTGCCATCTTTTCCCAAATAGGCCGATTTGTGGTAGAATAATGTCGTGAGAGCACAAACACCGCCGCGACCGGGCATCATCGAAGCGCTGACCACTGGGTTGATCGGCACCGCTCGGCGTCCCTGGCTGATACTCATTCCGCTGATTGTCGATTTGACGCTTTGGCTGGCGCCTCCACTCTCGGTCAACGCTTTGTTGCAGCGTTTCTTGCGAGGTTGGGAAGGACTGGTGCAGACCGTCTACACGCCGGCGCAGCTCGACCTCATGGCGGACGCGCTTAAGACCGTTCGTGAGGGGATGACCCTGCTGGGCGAGCAGGTCAATCTACTGGATCTGTTGGCGGGGAGTTGGTTCAGCCCCCCCAGCCTGATCGCCGTCGATCAGACCACGCGGCTCAACTTCATCAGCCAGATGATCTTGGCGCCGGCAGGACTGTTCCTGCAACTTCCACGCCCGATTGCTTCGCCTTGGCGAGCCGCTCCGATGGAAATCAGCGGGCTTTGGATCGTACTGCTCATCGGCGTCGCGCTCTGGATTGTCGCGCAGGTGGTAGCAATATTGTGGCTGCGCCTGGCAGAGGTAGGCGATGAGCGTCAGGCCGCTGACGCGGCGGGGACTCCGACGGGGCGCAGTTGGCGCGGTTTTCCCACACAGGTGGCCCAGTTGACGGTCTTCTGTTTGACGCTGGGGATCCTGGTGTTCCTGTTGCAGTTGCCGCTGGGCTTCGCCGCTGCTCTGATGACGATGTCCGGCGGCGCGCTCGTGGCCGGCCTGTTCGCGTTGATCGGCGGCATTACGTTGTGGATCACACTCTGGCTCATGTTGTCGCTCTATTTCACCGGCGAGGGGTTGATGGCTGAGCGGCAGCCTGTGTGGCGCAGCATGTTGCAGGGCGCAGCCATGATGCGCGGCAATGTGCTGGCTACGCTGGGGCTGGTGGCCCTGATCAATCTGCTGCTGGTGGGCTTTCGCAGCGTGTGGGGCATCGTGGGTCAGAGCCCGGCAGGCGCCATACTTGCCATCGCCGGCAACGCCTATCTGGCCACGGCGATGCTGCTGGCGGTGTTCGCTTTCTACCGCGGGCTCCGGCAAGCTTGGCTGACGACGCAGGTTGCGCAGGCGGCCGCCCTGAAGCGTGCTGAAACCGAAAAGATCAATCGCACCACACCGAATGAGGATGACAAAGGGTAGTTGAGACTGAGTTCAAGGTAGGATCTACCCGCGACGGCGGCGACTCACCACCTGGGAACGCACATCTTATCCTGGACTCAGTGTAGGAGATCGACCTGTGGCTGAACAAGATACTCGCCCGAATCACTATACAGCAGACGACATCCAGGTGCTTGAGGGGCTGGAGGCGGTGCGGCGTCGCCCCGGCATGTACATTGGCGGCACCGACATCAAGGCCCTGCATCACACGGTGTACGAAGTCGTCGATAACTCCATCGATGAAGCGATGGCCGGTTACTGCGACAGAATCGCAGTAACGATCCACAAGGACGGCAGTGTCACGGTGCAGGACTGGGGCCGCGGCATCCCTGTGGGCATCCACAAGCAGACAGGCACCTCGGCGCTGGAGACGGTGATGACCAAGCTGCATGCCGGCGGCAAATTCGGCAGCGGCGCGTACAAGGTTTCCGGCGGTCTGCACGGCGTGGGCGTGTCGGCGGTCAACGCGCTCTCCGACTGGCTGGTGGTGGAAGTGCGTCAGGCCGGCAAGGTCCATTCCCAACGCTATCATCGCGGCGTGCCCCAGGGCGCTATCGCCGTCGTTGGTGAGGTCAAGGACGGTACGACCGGCACGCGCACGACCTATATGCCCGACAACACGATCTTCGAGGACACTACCTTCCGCTTCGAGACGCTGGAGCAGCGTTTCCGCGAGATGGCGTTCCTGAATCGTGGGCTGACCATTGAATTCAAGGACGAGCGCACCGACAATGGCGCGCGTTGGATGACCTTCTATTTTGAGGGCGGCGTGCGGAGCTTCGTCCGCTACCTCAACAAGAACCGGGCGGTGCTGCACGATCCAATTTATGTCGAGAAGGAGATCGAAGGCAACCT
>JALOOE010000038.1 GCA_025454565.1 Anaerolineae bacterium | reverse complement strand
CCAATATCGGCCATACACCGACGAGGAGCTGCTTGACCTGGTGGCGGACTGCAAGGCGACCATCCCTGCCTATTGTCGTGTCAACCGCGTCTTCCGGGATATCCCGGCGGACGACATCGTGGCGGGGGTGAAAAGCTCGAATCTACGGCAGTTGGTCCATGAACGGATGGCCGCACGCGGTCAGATCTGTGGCTGCATCCGATGTCGCGAAATACGCGGGGCCGAACTGCTCGATGACGACCTTCGGCTGGTCGTTCATGAGTATGACACCGGAGCCAGTCGAGAGCAGTTCATCGGTCTTGAGACGGGGGCGGGCAAGCTGGCGGGCTTTCTGCGACTTTCACTGCCGCTGCCCCTCCTAGAGACCGTAGAAATCTGGGACGCGCTGCCTGAGTTGCGCGGCGCGGCGATGATCCGCGAAGTGCACGTCTATGGCCCGGCGTTGAGCATCGGTGCGGCCAACGCGGGCGAGGCGCAGCACCTCGGCCTGGGCCGGCGCCTGATCGACGAGGCCCGGACACGCGCGGCCGCAGCCGGCCATTACCGGCTGGCGGTCATCTCAGCCATCGGCACGCGCAGATACTACGAGCGGCTGGGGTTCGAGCGCGAGGAGTTGTACATGATCGCTCGGTTATGAGGCGCGGTAGCGCCGGCGCGTCTGATGATCTATCTGTACCTGTGGAGCCAGCATGACGGCATCTTCGCATCTATTCACCCCGTTCACCTTGCGCAGCATCGCCGTGCGCAATCGGCTGTGGGTCTCGCCGATGTGCCAATATTCGGTCTTCGCCGAGGACGGCGTGCCGACCGATTGGCATCTGGTGCACTTGGGCAGCCGTGCGGTCGGTGGCGCGGGACTGATCCTGGTCGAGGCGACGGCGGTCGAGCCGCGCGGACGCATCAGCGCGCAGGATTTGGGGCTGTGGAACGACGCACAGGCCGAGGCGTTCGGCCGCATCGTCCGTTTTGTGGCGGACCACGGCGCGACACCGGCGATCCAGATCGCGCATGCGGGCCGCAAGGCGGGCGTGCCGGGCACGATCGGCCCCAGCCCATTACCCTTTTCACCGGAGATGGGCGTGCCAACCCAGGCAACAACCGACGATCTGCGGGCCGTTGTGGAGGCGTTTCGAGCGGCGGCGGAACGGGCGCTGCGTGCGGGCTTTCAGGCCGTTGAGGTTCACGCGGCCCATGGTTACCTGCTCCACGAATTCCTATCGCCGGTCAGCAATCGGCGCACGGATGGGTATGGTGGTAGCCTGGAGAATCGGGCGCGGCTTTCGCTGGAAGTCGTGCGGGCCGTGAGGAGCGTCTGGCCGGAGCGACGGCCGCTCTTCGTGCGCATCAGCGCCACCGACTGGCTGCCGGGCGTGTCGAGCTGGGATGTTGAGCAAAGTGTGGCGCTGGCGAAATGGTTCAAAGCCGAAGGCGTGGATTTGATCGATGTTTCATCGGGCGGGCTTTCAGCCGATCAGCAGATCACGCTGGAACCTGGCTACCAGGTGTCGTTCGCCGAACGGATCAGGCGCGAGGCCGGCATCGCTGTCGGCGCGGTGGGTCTGATCACTGAGGCGCGCCAGGCGGACGCGATCGTGCGTGAGGGCCGCGCCGACGCCGTCCTGGTTGCCCGGCAGTCCCTGCGCGATCCGTACTGGCCGCTGCGCGTCGCCCGAGAATTGGGCGTCGAGATGGCCGTGCCTTTCCAATACCGCCGGGCATGGTGAGACAAGGTTCGCGTACGTCACCGGATCAGAACCAGGATTGGCATCGCGATTCGATGTGCTATAATGCCGTCAACATGACATTTCTGACAATGTCTCGACGAATCCTGGCAGCCGACGACGGGCTCCACGCTGAGAGGAGGGCTTCGCGTGGCGATAGCAGTTGGTAGAGCAGGCCGAGCGCTGGTTCGGGGTGAAGAGCGCAGCATCCTTTCCGGCGTGGTCTTGAACCAAAAGGGCACGGCTCAAGCCCGCGTCCCGGTGACGCTCTTCCGCGGCAACGTATTGATGGGCGAAGCAGTCACCGGCCTGGAGGGAGACTTTCGTTTCGAGAAGCTGCCCTTGGGAGCCTATACGCTCGTCGTGCCGGAGATCACCGTCGCCGGCATCGCACTGGACGGCGCAGCGTCGCGCACCATCAAGCTGACGCAGGGCGCTGCAGGCGGGCGGCGTTACGTGCCTACCAAGCCGCGGCTCTTGCCTGAAGACGAGACCGCCGGACGTCGCGTGCTTTACGGCGTCGTATCTGATGCGTCGGGCGCCGGCATCAATGGCATTAAGATGCGGATGTCCTGGCTGGATGCTGATCCAGGCACCGATTTCCCCGTCGAGGTGACCGGCCGGAAGGCGGATAAACCAGCCGGCTACTACGAATTTATCACGACGCCGGGCATCTTTTCGTTAACCGTGGTGCAAGGCGATTGGCCCAGCGGCACAGCCGAGGCGCTCAATACCGTTCATGTATTGGGCCGAGAGGGGCAACCTATCAGCTATGAGGTTGCTTTTCAGCTTCAAGCGGCCATGCAGCCCAGCCGCGTAGAAGGTGTCGTACCCGGCGTGCTGTCCGGACGTTCAATCAAGCTGATCGGCGCGAGCGTGGGTGGGGTCGGACTCACGGCCGCTCTCGATGTCGATGGGCGATTCGTGTTTGGCGATTTGACTCCCGGAAGCTACCGGCTAGAGTTAGAGGGTGTGGGTGTCGTCGCCGATAACATCATACTGGACGCCGGGCGGTTATACAAGCTGGTTTTCCCACTTCAGGGCCAGGTTTCGGGCCAGGTTGAAGGCGCGCGTGAAGGCGCGGTCGCCGTGCTCCACGCGCCGCCGATCTGGCGGTGGACGCGTCAGGCGCTGCTCGACGCGGCGGGCCGCTTCGCGTTCAGCGGGCTGCCAGCGGGGCGCTATCGGCTCCAGATTCCGGGCGCGGATGCCATAGACCTTGAGTTGAACGGCGAGAACCGGCTCGATCTGCCGTGCATCGACCTGACGGCTGGCCAGCGCGGCGCGTTGCGCGGCCGCGTAATCAGCCCGTCCGGACAGGCGATCGAGGGCGTCGAGCTGAGTCTGTGGCGAGACGGCACAAGCATTGCTACGACCCATACCGCAGCCGACGGCGCATACCGGTTCGCCAATTTGCCGGCCGGCGCTTATAGCGTGCATGCCACTGGCATGGGTGAGGTGCTCAAGGGCCTTGCGTTGGACGGCGAGGGCGAAGCGACGCACGATATCACTTGGCTCTTGGGGACGATTTCCGGCCGGGTGTTGTCTGCCGGCGGTGAACCACAGCCGGGCCATGTCGTGCTGCTCAGGGATGGCACTGAGGTCGCCCGCGTCGAGACTGATGCGGATGGCGCATTTCGGTTTATGGCGCTCGCTCCCGGCACATATGCTCTGGCGTGGGCCGACGCCGTTCCGGTCGTATCCGGTATCGAGGTGACGGCGGGCGCCATGCTGACCCAAGACCTGAAACTGCTCGCAAAGATGCTGCTGGCGCACTATCTGCTGTTCCCCACAGTGGATGACACGCGCGAAACCGGCGACGTGATGGCGCGTCTGGCCCTGGCGCTGACGTGGCGATATCAGCGACAGACGGGCGCCACGGGCGGCTTCAGCCTGGATGAAGCGGCGCAGGCCGCCCAGGTCACGGTCGTGGGCCGTCACCTGTCGGCGGAGGATGAGGCCGCGCTGAAGGCGGCGGGCTGCCAGGTGAGCCGGCTGCCCGCAGATGCCGTGGCGCTGGCCGCAGCCGTCGAGCAGTTGTCCGCTCAAGCCGGGGAGGGATGAGACGATGGGCTGGCTCAAGGCAATGATCGATGGTTTTGCCGATTCCTTCAAGATAGACGACGCTATAGATGACGCTCCGCAAACGAGATCTGCTCCCCAAGCCGACCGCGCCTCGGGTAGGCGGCAAAACGACGCCGATGCCTATGGTGTGCGGGTTGAGCCGGTGAAAGTCGAGACCGGGCAGTGGTATTGGCGCGCGGTTGAGGTGCATCATCTCTCCCCGGAAGAGAACCACGGCAACCATCATATCTATCTGGATGTGCTCGATCCGGCGTTGCCGGACGCGGCGAACGCCCAGGGTGGTCGCGTTTTCGGCGCACGCCTGAAGGTGACTTGGGACGGAGGTGAATCACTGGTCACAGTGGATAAGCCGCTCGGCGAGCCCGGTGGGAACTTCCCGATGTGGAAGTCGCAGGATTGTACGGTGGCCGCGCTGGGCCTGCCGGGGCACGAGTTGCCCTCGGATCGCGTGGCGGGGCTGCATACCCGCCATCCGGACGAAGCGTCGGGCAACACGTGGGGTCACCACTCCTTCAGCGTCCTCTTCGTGAGAACTCAGGCTGGGTCAGTCGGTGGCAAGCCGCTCGCACACTACGTGCTCTTCGGCCCGGCTGAGCAACCGGCGACCGCAGTTAATCTCCTCCAGGCGCAGGAGTACTTGTTGGCCTTCCATCCGGCCTTTGGTTTCAACCCGGCTGAAGCGGCCGGCGCCAGCAGGGTTACGATCATGGCCGATGAGCAGGCCGTGAGCACGCGGATCGTGGCGGATCTGACCGCGGCCGGCGCGACCGTGGAGCGCATCTCCGGGACGGCGGCCGAGGTGGCGGCGATTCTGGCGGATCAGGTGGCTCGGAAATAGGTTGGCGGTTGTGAGCTCTTCCCGCTTGTCGCGCCGATTTTGGCGCAACGCGGCGGCTTTGGCCCTGATCACGGCCTTGGCCGCCGTTTTCCGCTTCTGGCGGCTGGCCGATGTCCCGCCCGGCTTCCATTTCGATGAGGCCTACGAGGCGCTGGAAGCATGGCGGGTGGTGACCCAGCCTGGCTATCGTCCGATCTTCTTCCCTGGGAACTTCGGCGTAGAGCCGATGTTCATCTACCTGACGAGTGTGGCGTTCCGGTTGTTCGGCGAGTCGCCTGCCGCAATGCGCGGGGTGGCGGCGCTGATCGGCACACTGACTGTCCCCGCGCTATTTGGCCTGGGCCGCGAGCTGGCGCTGACCGACCGCCGGTTCCCCATGGCCGCGGCCTGGCTCGCGGCGATCGCCCTGGCGGTCATGCGTTGGCACATCATTTTCAGCCGCGTGGGGATCGAGCCGATCCTGGTGCCGCTGTTCCTGGTGCTGATTCTGTGGGCCTTCTGGCGCGCAATACGCGTGAATCATCGCGGTAACTGGCTACTTCTTGGAATCCTCGGTGGCTTGATCCTGTACACCTATCAGGTGGCTTGGCTGTTCCCGCTGGGTGCTCTGGGCGTGCTAGGCTGCATCATCGTAACAAAACGCGAGTTTTTGGCAGGTTGTTGGCGGGGATTGCTTCTTGCCGGCATCGTCGCCGCCGTAATAACCGTGCCGCTCGGTCTGAATCTTATCCAACATCCAGACCATTTGTTTCTCCGCACCAGTCAAATTGCTGCAGAGCCCGGCAAACCTGCCGCACCTAACCCAGTATCAAACCTCCTGGCGACGGCGGCGATGTTCAGCATTCGTGGCGATATGGACCCACGCAGCAACGTGCCTGGGCTGCCCGCCTTCGACATTCTGATGAGTCTGCCGTTTGTTATCGGTTTGGGCTTAGCACTCTGGCGGTGGCGCCGGCCTGTCTTTAGCAGTCTGCTGATCATCGGTGGCGTGATGCTTCTCCCCACGGTGGTCAGCGACTACGCGCCGCACTTCCGTCGCGCCGTGGGGGCGACGCCGGTCGCCGCGCTGCTCATCGGCCTGGGGCTGGCGGTGATTCTCGGTCGCCCGCAGGAGCGGGCCAGCCAGGACGCATATGTGCCATGGCGGGTACGGGAGAGCGGTCTGGAGCCGGCCGAGCTCTCGGCGCGCATGGATCGGCTGCGCTGGTTTGGCCGCATGCTCGTGGTTGTCGTGATCGTGGCCGGCAGCGCTATCTACGGTGCTGTCGCCTACTTCGATATTTGGGGGCGTGCGAATGCACTTTATTACGCGTATGATCAGGGCTTGTGGGAGATCGGCCAGTATGTGCGTGGCCTGCCTGCCGACGAGCGGGTGCTGCTGTCGCCGCGGCCGGAGACGGATATGACGCTGGCATTTGCCTTGCGCGATGGGCCGGCGGTGCGCCGCTTCGATGGCCGTCACGCGTTCGTCGTGCCCGGCGATGACCGACCGGCGACGTACATTATCATCGATCATGAGGATGACCGCGGCCGGCTGCTGCTGCGCGATCTCTATCCTGATGCGAAAGAGGCGCAGGTGTTTCTCGACCGGAATGGCCGGCTCTATGCGCAAGCGTTCCGCGTGCCCTCCCCCGGCACGCCTGTGCGCAAGCCGCAGACGCCAGTGACGGCGCGTTGGCCCGGCATCTCGCTGGTGGGCTACGATATCGACAGGACGACTTTCCAGCCGGGTCAGAAGGTCTACCTGCAGCTTTGGTGGCGTGCGGATGCGTCTCCCGCGACCGACTGGACGGTGTTCACGCATGTGCTCGGCCCGGCGAAACCGGATGGCAGCACGGTTTGGGCGGGGCTGGATGGGCAGCCGGGGCAGGGGAGCGCGCCCACGCGCACCTGGATGCCCGGCGATCTGATTCTCGATGAGTATCAGATTCAGCTTCCGGCCGAGATGCCCGCAGGCCAGTATCAGATCGAGGTGGGGCTGTATGACCCGAAGACCGGCGGTATTCGGGCGAAGATGCTCGCGCCGGAGGCCGAGGATCATATGATGCTTGGGAAGATTCAGGTCCAATGAACGCTGCAGTACCGGTCGCGCCGGATTACCGAGAGCTGTTGGCTCGCTATGGTCGTTCACATTGGTGGATCGCCGGGATGCGCGGGATTACCTGGGCGGTCCTGGGACGCGTCAATGGGCGTTTGCTCGATGTCGGCTGCGGCCCCGGCTGGTTGCTGGCCGAGTTGCCGCCCGGTCTACATGGCGTGGGCATCGATATTGAAGTGCAGTTTGCCGTGGCGCGACCGATCGTGGAGAGCGACTCGTGCAATCTGCCGTTTCCTGATAGCGTCTTTGATGTCGTCACTGCGCTCGATGTGTTGGAGCAGGAGTGTGTCGAGCCCCAACAGGCTCTGGCGGAGGTACGCAGGGTGCTGGTGCCTGGTGGGAGGTTGTTGATTCGCGTGCCCGCCTATCCGCGCTTGTACGGCCCTCACGATTTGATGTGGGGCGGGGCGCGGCGCTATCAGCGTGAGGAGCTCAGCGACCTCGTGCGGAACGCGGGGTTCACCGTCCGTCGACTGACCTTCGCTAACAGCCTGCTGCTGCCCATCAGCGCCGCCCAGCGGCTGGCGGCGCGCAGCATCTGGTCGGACGGCAACGACGTACGCCCGCTGCCGGCCCCACTCAATCGCTTATTGTTAGGCGTCCTCGCACTCGAAGCGCGCTGGCTGAAGACGCGCGACTTACGGGCCGGACTGTCGTTGCTCTGCATGGCGGAACGTGATGCGTGATGCATGAATCGCTATGTGCTGATTTGCTGATTTCCCGATCTGCTGATTCTATGGCCGCTGCTCACTCTGCAATGACGACTCGCGTAACCGCGGTGCGCTGCTGGGGAGTGTTTGCCATCTTCCTGGTGGCATTGGCCGCGCGGCTGTATGGGTTGACATATCACAGCCTCTGGTTCGATGAGGTGATGAGCACGTTCTGGGCGGCGAAACCGGCCAGTGAGATCTGGCGCGTTGGGTTGTCGCTGGCCCAGGACAAGCATCCACCGCTGTACTATCTGGCCCTGCACGGCTGGACGGCGCTCTTTGGGCTGGGGGATGTCGCGGTGCGCTCGCTCGGTGCGCTCATCGGCGCACTAGCCGTCTTGCCTGTGTATGGCATCGGCAAAACGTTGGGCGGCGTGCGAGCCGGAGCGTTCGCCGCGCTGCTCGTGGCGCTCAACCCGTTTCTGGTGTGGTACAGCCAGGAAGCGCGCATGTTCATGCCCGCGACGACGTTCGCGCTGGTGGGGATGTATGGGGCATTGCGGATTTTTGCTTGCGGATCTCGGATTCGCAATTCCGGCGCAGATGACTCTGCAACACCTGCACTCCCGAAGGGACCGAAGCGCAGCGCAGATGTAAGTGTCGGCAATCTACAATCCGCAATCCTGCTCATTGTGGGCTTCACCGCTGCACTCTACACCTACCTGTTCAGCGCGTTCCTCTTGCCAGTGGCCGGGGCGTGGGTGCTCTTGGGCTGGTGGTTGACGCGGAAGGAGCCGGGTGCAGGATGGCGATTGGGTCTCGGCTTTGGCGCTCTCGCGGTGGTTGGGCTCTTGTTCCTGCCGCTGGCGCGCTCGGCGTGGCTGGTGAGTGGCGGCGAATCCACGCCGGGCCGCGCGTTCGACGATATGGGCGTGGCGCTGTGGCGCATGTTGCAGGTCTACACGCTAGGTTGGCCGCACTGGCCGGCCCAATCGATGACGGCGGTGGCGATTGGCGCCGTAGCGCTGGCACTCCTGGGTTGTGTGGTAAATAGCAAACAGCCAATAGCGGCTGGCAATTCCACCAGATCCGCGATGAGCATTCGGCATTCTGCCTTCCGCATTTTGCCTTCCGGTGGTTTCTGCCTGGCCCTCTGGTTCGTATTGCCGCTCCTGTTGGGCGGATTGTTGCTGGCACGTGACCGGACAGTGTTCGCCGAGACGCGCTACTTCATCTTCCTGGTTCCCGCGCTCTGCCTGGCGTGGGGACGGGCGCTGGCGTGGCTGTGGCGCAGACAGCGCACAGCCGGGTTGGTCCTCAGCGCGCTGGTATTCGGTGTGACGCTGGCTGCATTGCCGACGGACTGGTCGCCGCAGAATCGGCGCGAGGCGTGGCGCGAGGCGGCGGCCTTCGTGCAAACCCGGGCCGGCTCGAACGACGCTATCTTGATCCAGGCGGACTACGTTCATCCGGCCTTCAAACGTTACTTTGGCGGACCGCAGCCGATCTTCTATCCGTTCACCGATCGGCTGTCTGATCCGACGAAGGTAGAGGGTCCGCTGGAGGGTCTGGCCGGCTACGACACGGTCTGGCTGGTACAATCGCATCACCAAGAGCTTGATCCGGGCAACCTGGTGACGGGCTGGTTCAGCGCGCGCTATCCGCTGGCGACAGAAGTGTTCCCCGCGGGCATCGCCGTGCGAGCGTTCGCCCAGCGTTATCGGCAACCGGCGCCGGTCGCGGACCAAAGCGTGTTGATGGCAGCCGACGCGCTGCGCTTGTTGCGATGCGACTACGCGCCCAGGACGCTGTCGGCCCGCGAGGAAGTCTTTCACCCGCCGAGCAACTGGGTGCATGTGACGACCTCCTGGCAGGCCGACGCTAAGCGAGTGAATGGCGATCTTTTCCCCAGGGCGCGGCTGATCGATGCCGCGGGTCAAGTGTGGGGCGAGAGCCTGGATCGGCCCAACGATGCGCTCCACGTCTGGCCCACCTCCCGATGGCTGCCGGGCGAGGTGGTGCGTGTGGACTATGACGTGAATCTGAATCCAGTGACACCGCCAGGCACGTATCGCCTCGTGATCGATCTGCCGCTGATGAGTGAGCAGGTGGTGTGCGGGGATGTTAGGATAACGAGTGACGAGTGATGCGTGAGGATGTTAGCCAACTGCGACGGTTCCTACTCGTTGCTTATTACTCGTTACATAACCAGGTGAAGTGTCTATGTTGGTGGTGGATGACGACTCGCCCGATGGTACCTGGCAGGTGGTGCAGGAGATCGCCGCGGGCGATCCGCGCGTGCGGCTGCTGCGCCGGACGACCGAGCGTGGGCTCACCTCAGCCATCTGGGCGGGCATCCGTGCCACCGACACCGATGCTGTCTCGTGGATGGATTGCGATCTGGCGATGCCCCCCGAGGCAATCCCCGGGCTGCTGGCGCGGCTGGAGGCGGGCGCCGACATCGCCGTGGGTTCGCGTTACGTCCGCGACGGCAAGGACGTCGGGCACAGTTTGCTCGCGCGGGCGTTTTCGGTGACAATCAACCTGTTTGCCATGCTGCTGTTGAGTTGGCGCGTCCGAGATTACACCAGCGGTTTCATCGCGGCCCGGCGCTCCGTGTTCGACAAGATTACGCTGCGCGGCGACTACGGCGAGTACTGTATCGATTTGCTGGCACGCGCCCAGTTCATGGGGTTGCGCGTCGAGGAGGCGCCCTATGTCTGCGGCGCTCGGCTGAGCGGCGAATCGAAGACGGCGACAAACGTCATGGGCTATCTGCGCCGCGGCTGGAAGTATGTCGTAACGATCCTACGCTTGGCGTTGCGTAGGTGATATCGTGCGTGTTGCGTATCGGATAGCCCACAGCGCTGCACGCGTCTCGTACATGCAAGATGCACTACGCATCATCCGTCCCCACATGAGGAGCTCACTCGCATGCTACAACCACATGAATTGAAACTGGAAGACATGGGCGACCTAGGGGAGATCATCCCTGGTCCAGAGCCAACGCTGATCGCGCAGCGGAATGCTATCCCACAGTTCGGTGCACCGGCCAGACGCCCGATCATCCCAGTATGCGAGCCTTGGCTGGCGGGCAACGAGTTGAAATACATCACCGAGGCGGTGGAGACGAACTGGATTTCGTCGGCTGGGGGCTTCATTCATCGCTTCGAGGCAATGTTCGCCGAGAAGATGGATGCGCGCTACGGTGTGGCGTGTATGAACGGCACCGTCGCGCTGCATCTGGCACTGGCGACCCTCGGTCTGGAGCCCGGCGACGAGGTGATCATTCCAACTTTTACCATGATCGCCACGGCGAACGCCGTCACCTATCTTGGCGCGAAGCCGGTGCTGGTGGACAGCGAGCCAGGCACCTGGAACATGGATGTCGAGCAGATCGAGGCCAAGATCACTGCCCGCACCAAAGCGATCATGCCGGTGCACACCTACGGTCATCCTGTGGACATGGACGCGCTCAACGCGATCGCACAGAAGCACGGCTTGTTCGTCCTGGAAGATGCCGCCGAGGCGCATGGCGCGAAGTACAAGGGTCGTGCGGTTGGCAGCCTGGGCGACGCTGCCTGCTTCAGCTTTTACGGCAACAAGATCATCACCACGGGAGAAGGCGGCATGGTCACCACCAATCGGGAAGATGTCGCCCGGCTGGCCTGGAACCTGCGCGATCACGCCTTCAGCACCGAGCGCCACTTTTGGCACAAGTTCCTCGGCTATAACTATCGCATGACCAATTTGCAGGCGGCCATCGGTCTGGCTCAGACGGAGCAGTTGGAGAAATTCGTGGCCGCGCGCCGTGCTAACGGCGCGTACTACACCGCACAACTGCGCCGGGTACCCGGCATCGTCACGCCTCCCGAAGCGGCCTGGGCGTCAAACGTCTACTGGATGTACGGCATCATCTTGAAGGAGGAATTCGGGCTTACGCGCGATGGGCTACGGCAAGCGTTGGCGCGCCGCGGTGTCGAGACGCGCACCTTCTTCATCCCGATGCACTGCCAGCCAATCTATTTCGACCAGTATCGCAGGGAGCGCTACCCGGTGGCTGAGGATCTCTGTCGCCGCGGCCTGTATCTGCCGTCAGCGTCCGGCTTGACGCGCGAAGACATCGACGCAGTGGTGGCGGCGATCTGGGAAAGCCGGGAAGAGGTTGGGGCGAAGTGAAACGTGATGCGTGATACGTGATGCGTAAACTGTCAAACGTCAAACGTGATGACGTGAAATGGAACGATCACATTCTTCACGCATCACGTTTCACTCGTCACGCATCACGTCGAGGTCATTCTGCTGCGGCTTCGGGCAACGGCTCGAAGCCGGGCTGGGGCGCAGGGCCGGCATCCACTTCTGGCGTGTAGGTTATCTGCTGCGGCGCAGGTTCAGGCGGCGCAGCCTTGACTTGGCGCACTGCCGGAGCGGCTGTAACCGGCGCGGTGCAATACGGGCAGGCGATCCAGTCCAGCTCAAGCGGGCGGCCGCAGTCGGCGCATTGATGGCGCAGCTCGGTGCCGCAGCGGGGGCACAACAGCCAGTCCGCCTCGGTGACGGTTTGGCATTTGCGGCAGGCGCGGCGGACGGTGATGTCGCGCAGCAATACCTCTTCTTCCAGTTGCCGGTCGTACACCTGGGCCAGCGTCTCGCGCGGCCGCAACAGGAAATAGAGCAGCCAGCCAATCGGGCCGAGGATCAGCACCAGCACGGTAGCCAAGAACCAGGCGAACACATCTCGGGTGCGAGAACGGATATCGCGAAACGTCCACACCACCAGGCCGATCCAGAACGCCACCAGCAGCGCACTCGTGACGGCCACGAAGAGTTCCAGGATCATGCCGATGGTGTTCAGCAGTTCAGTCGGAAGCTGCGGCATAGAGCTTCAACCCTCATTATCCCGCGAAGCGGGGAAATCGCTGTCCTGAGAATTCACACCCCCGGCTGTTCGTCGCCTGGACGGCAGCGAACGGTCGGGGGGCATCTTCGCAGTTCAGCAGGTATGTCACGCCATAATACCACACCCCGAATCGATCGCCAAAAGGCGGAGAAACCAAGCTGCGCAGCCCCGGCGCGATCCGTCATTTGGCGAGACTCCCGCTTCCAGGTATAATCTGTCGCATGACTGAATTGTCCCAGATTATCGAAAGCATCCGTAGCGAGCTATCTGCGAAGAATCAGGTGCGCGATGCCACCCTCAACCGCAGCCGCGAGTTGATCCGTTTCTGCGCGCTGAGCATCCGCGCCATCCATCGCCACGAGTGGGCGGAGGCGTCTGCGGGTCTGAAGACCGCGCGCGAAGCCGCCGCGGTGATGTCGGCCGACCTGGTCGCCTACCCGGATCTCTACGAGGCGGGCTATACCCAGGATGCGCTGAAGGAGCTGGCGGAGGCGCACCTGCTCTACGTCTTTGTGCACGGCAAACAGGGCGAGCAGCCTGAGCCGTTGCCCGGCCCGACCGATCTGGGCATCCCCGCAGCCGCATATCTGAATGGCCTCGCCGAAGCCGCCAGCGAGCTGCGACGTTTCGTCCTCGATCTGATTCGTCTCGGGCGGACATCTGAGGCGGAACCCTATCTCGATGTGATGGATGACATTTACAGCCATCTCGTCACGATGGACTTCCCGGATGCGCTGACCGGTGGGCTGCGGCGCACCACGGACGCGCTCCGTGCCGTGTTGGAGCGCACCCGTGGCGATCTGACCGTTGCCGTGCGCCAGGAAGAACTGCAAGTGGCCCTGGCGCGCTTCGAGCAGCAGGTGACCGGGCGATCGCAGCGAGCCACCGAGTAGACCTGGAGCGCAGTGTCGCTGGTGAATCCGTGGATAGTCGGATCTTGCTGCCGCCGATCCGAATCGATTCGCTTGTGTTGAGTGGTAGTTGATGTGGTCAATGCGTAAATCCAGTCGTGCGATCGTGATACTTTTGGGTATCGCGCTCGTGCTGTTCGCGCTCTCTGCGACTGTCTGGGCGACCTGGGGCAATGCTCGGCGCAGTGGCCTGGGCACCGCCATCGAGGCGCGCCTCACGCCTACGCCCACCCGCACGCCGCGGCCGGTCACGCTGACGCCCAGGCGCGGCTCGGTCGAGCCGGCCATCGTCGCCTTCACGGCGACGCCCGTCCCAACAGCCGTGGCGACAGCGACGCCCGCTCCACCGAAACCCTCGGCAGCGGCGCTCTCCCCCTACCCTGCCGATCAGCACCGGCGACGAGGGGCAAGGCTACTATACGCTCGCCTGGTACGGGTTGGTGGGCAAATACTGGGGCACATTCCACGCTTTTGGCACATATGCCGACGAGGGTTGGTATCTCTTCGACGATCCGACCGGCAGCATCTTGATTCACAGCGCTCCCTATGAATTGGTCGATGGTAAGAAGGTCTACGAAGACCTCGACGCACTCGGCAACTACCCGGCTTCGCACGGCTGCATCCGCCTCACGCCGGACGATGCGCGCTGGTTCACCGCATGGAAGCCGCAGGGCGTCCCGCTGGTGATTCTGCCGAAGAAGAAGGCGTCGGGCTGAGTCACGCGTCTTGTGCCAGCCACAGCGGCGCGTCAGCAAACGCGTTGCGGCTGGCCCGGCCCGTAACCCGTCCATCGAGCTCATGTCAGACATCCAGCAAGCTCCTCAGATCTTGCGCCGGTCCCGCTCTCGATCATTTCTGATCGGCGCCATCTTGCTCCTGTTGCCGTTCGTCCTCTATTGGCAGGTGTGGTGGCCCGATCCGCGGCTACGCCAGGTCTTCCGGTACGGCGATTTCGTCGAGCAGCACTACCCCATGCGCGTCTTTGTGGCCGACGAGTATCGCCACGGCCGCCTGCCCCTCTGGGATCCGTATACCTTCAGCGGCGAGCCGGCCGTCGCCATGAGCCTCTTCGCGCCATACTACCCGCCCGGCTTCTGGCAGGTGATCTTCCCGAAGTTGCCATTTGAGGCGTTGGAGATCGAGGCGATCTTGCACCTGGGGCTGGCCGGGCTGTTCACCTTCCTGTTCGTGCGCCGCTTGACCGCCAGCGACGGCGCCGGGTTGATCGCCGGACTGGCGTTCTCGTTAGGCGGCTACCTCACCTCTTACCCGATGCTCCAGCTCATTATCCTGGAGACGGCGGTCTGGCTGCCGGCCGGATTATGGCTGCTGGATATCGCGCTGGCGCGGCGGTCGCTGCCGTGGATGGCTCTGTCCGGCGCGATCTTCGGGTTCGGCATCCTGGCGGGGCACCCGCAGACCTTTCTTTACATCGGATATCTGGTCGCAGCGTATTTCGTGTTTCGTGTTGTGTATCTGCGGCTGCCGATTCGGTTCGGCATCCTGGCCGGCCTGATCCTGGGCGGCGCGGCGCTCGGCATCAGCGCGGCGCATTGGCTGCCTGGCCTGCAAATGTATCGCTTCTCGCCGCGGGCCGGCTTGACCTACGAGGTGCTTTCGAACGGTTTCCGGCCCGTCGAGTTGTTGGGGCTGCTGCGGCCCAATCCCGGCCAATGGTCGCCGCTCTATGTCGGCCTGATCCCGCTCGCGCTGGCCGCGGTTGGGGTGGCGCTGTGGCGTCGCGCCGAGACGTGGTTCTGGGCTGCGATTGCGCTCGTGAGCCTGCTGTTGTCTTTGGGCGGCTTCGGCCCGCTCTATCCGCTCTTCTATCGGCTCGTCCCCGGCTTCGCGACCTTCCGCAATCAGGAGCGGATCGCACTGTGGGTGAGCTTCTCGCTGGCGGTGTTGGCGGGGTATGGGTGGGCGGCACTGATGAAACGGCGACGGACGACGGACGACCGACGACGGACGACCGACGACGGACGACCGACGACGGATGCAACACAAAATACGCAACACGCAACACGCAATACCACGACCGACCGACGATGGCCGAACCACCGATCCCTGGCTCCCGGCTCCTGGCTCCTGATTCCTGTCGTGCTCATCGTCTTCCTCGACCTCTACCGGGCGAACAACGGCATCATTCTGCAAGCGCCGCCGAACCCGGGCGGCTACTTCGCCAAGACACCCATCGTGACGCACATCCAGAGTGCCGGCCCACCGGATTGGCGCACGAGCAGCGAGGGGCTGTTGCCCGGTGACGGCGAGTCCGGCATCGTCTTTCAGATTCGCGATATCGTGGGGAGCGGGCCGCTCTATCTGGCCGCGTACGACCGCTTCCTGGCGCAGGTGCCGGAGGAACGCTGGTGGCGGATGCTCAACGT
>JALOOE010000582.1 GCA_025454565.1 Anaerolineae bacterium | reverse complement strand
CGCCGACGTGCTGACCACGCGCCAGATGGCCCTCGCAGCATGACGCTCACGCCTTTCGCCATCTTCTGACAAAGTCGCCCGGAGCCATCACCTGCACCGCGCCGCGCGCCGTTTCCGGGAAATGCGCCGTGTTGCCGGTGATGAGGTACGGTGATGAGGTACAGAGTATTGCGGGTGAGTGTCAGGAGCGCGAAGACACGAAGGCCCACGAAAGCACGAAGGGGCAGCGCCACGCGGCGATCTTCGTGCTTCGTGTCCTTCGCCATTTTCGTGCCTTCGTGATCCAAACACCTGCGCCAAAGCGACGCACACTGCATCGCACCCGCGAATCTGTTGGCTGGCCGCGATCTCCGCAGCCAACTTGCCCAGCGTATCGTCTACAGGCACAAAAATGAAGTTTGGAATGCGCCGGAGCAAGCCTGTCAACCGCCGTGCCAGGCCGGGTCGGCCCGTGCCACGTGCGATGCCGGCAGCGACTTCAGCGAGAACGATGATCGGCTGGTAGGCATACTCGCCGGTTTGGCGAACGTGGTCCAGAAACGCGCGTGCCTCCCGGTGATGCGGCTCCGAAGGACGCATGTCGGCAATGTGGACGCTGGCGTCTGCGACGAACATCTTTAGCGGCGCCCTTCTGTGATCAGATCCACTGCGGTCTTGTCGGAACGCCAGCTCTTGTCGATCTCGGCGCGCAGTGCCTCGAGTTCTGCCAGCAGTTCAGGGCTGGGTCGGGCCGCACGGGCTGTGTGCGCTTGTTCTGTTTGTAGCCACGCTGCGTCGATCGGCAGAAGCATCGCAACCGGCCGTCCATGATAGGTCACGACGTATTCCACTTGCTCCTCGCGCACGGCCATATTCTAGCTGGCCCGCTGGCGGGTGTCATGCACCTGACAAAGCGTTGTGCCCTGGTCTCCCGTTGTTGGAACGGTTCACGGAAGGTCAACTGCGCCCATCAGTCGGTCGGCAAGCATTACTATCCGCTCGACGTCCCAGCGCTCAGCGCCCAGCAACGGCCAATTGCCATGCAGCGCGGACCGCCAGGCAGCGGGGATCGCGCCTAGCCCATAGGCCGCGCCGGCCAGCGCGCCGACCACCGCGCCCGCGGTGTCCGCGTCGTTGCCGAGGTTGACCACCTGCACCACGGCCTCCTCGAAGGAGCCGGTCGTCAGCAAGCCCCACACCGCGCTCTCGACGGTGTGGCGCACCCACCCACTGTTAGGCAAATCCGCGCGCGTCTTGGTCGGGGCGGCCTCGATGGCCTGACGCAAGCCCGCAGGCAGCGCCACCTGAGCGGTCGCTCGCCGCACAGCTTCGCGCGGGGCTGACCCGCGCGCCAGGTCATAGATCACGGCGTTGACGAATGCGCTACCGGCGGCGCACTCAGGATGTCCATGTGTCACTCGGCTTTGGAGGCGGCTGTCGACCGACAGGCGCTCCATGTCATCCCAGTGCGCCAACGCGACCGGCCAACAGCGCATCACCGAGCCGTTGCCCGCCGCATCAGGTTTGGATCGCTGGACGGCATCGACCGCGGCCTGCCAGGTCGTGCCGCCCGCAATCCGGCTCAGCACGCTGCCGGTCTGGATGCCGACGTCGCTCGGGCCGGCGCGATACCACGCGACGAAGTGCTGGGACAGATTGCCGGCATCCAGCGGGCAGCATTCCAGCAAGCTGTCGGCCAACGCCAGCGCCATCTCCGTGTCGTCGGTGAACGTGCCGGCGGGCAGGCGGCCGGGACGCATTTCGCGCACGAGGCGATCCAACGGGATGGCCGGGCCGAACTCCAACGGCATGCCCAGCGCATCTCCAATTGCGGCGCCGACCGCTGCGCCACGCAAACGATCTTGGGTATCAAGGTTCATAACCATCCTCTCCATACGTCATGCTACATCCTCTTCAATTTCAATGAACTGATCGCTGACTTACAGTGCTCGTTCGCGAGCGCAGCGCAGCCCATAGCCACTAGCAATCTCGTCATTCCGCAAAAAATGTCATGTCAATCTCTGGATACCAACAAAGACGTTCGCCCCGGGCAGAAGACGCGCTTTGCGTTGCCTGCAGCACAATAGATGCGGGTGGCTATGCTTATCGGTTGAATGCTGATCGAAGCTGATCCAAAATGACAGGCGCCGCGCGGCATGATATAATCAAATCGTTGAGCCAGACTCCCGGAATAGTTGTAGATCGGGACGACCGAGATTCCGTTTGAACCGACAGTCAAATGCTGATGTTGGATGTTCCCGTGCCACCCTGAAATAGGCCACGCCATGAAACACGCGCCTGCATGTCTCAGCTTGATGCTCCTCGCGCTTCTGGCGGCCTGCGCGCCGATGCAGACGCCCGCCGCGCCGCCGCCTGCGCCGCCCGTGGGATTGGACGGCCAACTGGTGCAAGGCACGGCCGGGCAGCCCTGGTGGAATGACAGCGTCTTCTACGAACTCTTCGTGCGCAGCTTCTCCGACAGCAACGGTGACGGCGCCGGCGACCTGAACGGGCTGATCCAAAAGCTGGACTACCTGAATGACGGCGATCCGGCAACGACCACCGATCTGGGCGTGACCGGCCTCTGGCTCATGCCGATTGCCGAATCGCCGAGCTATCACGGCTACGACGTCAGCGACTACACCCAGGTGGATCGGGAGTACGGCACGAACGCCGACTTCAAGCGGCTGATCGCCGAGGCGCACCGGCGCGGCATCCGCGTCATCGTCGACCTGGTGCTGAATCACACATCGAGCGAGCATCCGTGGTTCGTGGCCGCGCAAGACCCTGCTTCACCCAAGCGCGATTGGTATATCTGGTCGAAAGAGCAGCCGCCGGGGCCTGGCTGGCACAAGGCCGAATCCGGTTGGTATTACGGCTACTTCGGAAAAGAGATGCCCGATCTG
>JALOOE010000581.1 GCA_025454565.1 Anaerolineae bacterium | reverse complement strand
TGGCGACGGCGTACACGCTGACGCAGCAGTATCCCGACAAACGCATCACGGTCCTGGAGAAAGAGGCCGGGCTGGCGCAACACCAGACCGGCCACAACTCCGGCGTGCTGCATTCGGGCGTCTACTATAAGCCCGGCTCGCTCAAAGCGGTCAATTCCCTCGCGGGGCGGCGGGCGATGCTGGAGTTCTGCGACCGCGAGGGCATCCCCTACAAGCTGTGCGGCAAAGTGATCGTGGCGGTCGGCGAAGGGGACGAAGCGCGCCTCGATATGCTGCACGAGCGCGGCGTGGCGAACGGCATCGCCGTCGAGGTGATCGGCCGCGACCGGCTGGATGAGCTGGAGCCGCACGCCGCGGGTAAGCGCGCGCTCTATCTGCCGAACGCCGGCATCGTCGATTTTCGCCTGGTGTGCGACCGGCTGGCAGATCGGGTGCGCGAACGCGGCCACAGCATCCAGACCGGCGCGGAAGTCACCGGGCTGACAGAGCGAGACGACAGCGTCGCTGTCCGCAGCACTGCCGGCGATTTCGCCGCGACCTACGTCGTGAATTGCGCCGGGCTCCACTCCGACCGGGTGGCCGCGCTGGGCGGCACGCCGCCGGCCGCCCGCATCGTCCCCTTCCGCGGCGAGTACTATCGGCTCAAGCCGGAGGCGGAGCACCTCTGCAACGCGCTGATCTACCCGGTGCCCGACCCGCAGTTCCCATTCCTGGGCGTCCATTTCACGCGCACCGCCTGGGGCGAGGTGGAATGCGGCCCGAATGCAGTGTTGGCGTTCGCCCGCGAGGGCTACCGCAAAACCGATGTGAATGTGGGCGATCTGTGGGGAACCTTAACCTATCCCGGGTTCATCAAGCTGGGTGCGCACTACTGGCGGATGGGCGCGGGCGAGATGTGGCGCTCGCTCAGCAAAGCGGCGTTCGTCAAGGCGCTGCAACGCCTGATGCCCGAGATTACCGCCGAGCAGTTGGAGCCGATGCCCGCGGGCATCCGGGCCCAAGCCGTCGCCGCGGATGGTCGCATGTTGGACGATTTTGCGTTCGCCGAAAGCGCCCGCATGGTACATGTGGTCAATGCGCCGTCCCCCGCCGCAACGGCGTCCCTCAGCATCGGCAAGACGATCGTCGAGAAGCTCGCACAGCGCTTCTGAGCATGCCCCGGCGCCCGTTGCGGCCCCGGAGATTCGAGTTTCGACGGCTCGTGCGTCATGTTTTGCTGCGAACCTTGTCGAAGCTTACGAATTCCGCAGTGGTTTACGGCTCTTGATGGACTTGCGTTTCGCCGCAAACGCGCGTATAATCGTTTCCATGTGATGGCTGGACGTTGGTTATACGCTGTCTGCTGCGGGTTATCACGTCTTTCTTTGGTAGTTTACCTCCGTACCAGGGGCAGCGATGACCACGGCGATCTCTCCGCACGCGAATCTATGGGTTGAGCGAGATGGTCGGGTTGTTCTCAGCCTGTGGCGCGTGCAATTGCTCGAAGCCATCGAGGCGACCGGTTCCATCAACGCCGCTGCCGAGCGGATGCAGGTGCAGTACCATCGGGCATGGGATCGGCTGCAGGAGATGGAGCAAGGCTTGGGTGTGCCGCTCATCGAACGCCATGTCGGCGGCCAGGGCGGCGGCGGCGCTCGTTTGACCGAAGCCGGACGCCAATATGTCGCTTGCTTCAATGTCTTCGCCCGTAGCGTCGAGGGCTTGATCTCAGAGCAGTTCAATCAAGCTTTTCCAGACGAGTTGGCCGCACCATGATCGGCGCTTTCTTCGCCGTACATCTGTAGACCACGCAGATCGTGTCGGGGGTGGCAATGACGCCGAGAATTCAGCCACTGATACCTCCCTCAATACCGGATTGCACTCCGGCCCAAATGAGATTCCAGCCAGTAGGCCGCTATGTGAAGGATACATAGCGGCCTACTGATTTTACCAGATCCAGTCAACGCTGAACAACACTAAGACCACACAAGGAGGTAGGGACATGGCACTGGGCGGATATGCAAACAAGGTGGCCTGGATCGATCTGAGCAAGGGCCAGATCGAGTACAAGCCGATTGCGGACGAAGATGCGCGCAAGTATATCGGCGCGCGCGGTCTGGGTGTGAAGTACGTCTTCGACAACGGCCCGGCCGTCGATCCACTGTCGCCGGACAACATCCTGGCCTTCATGAACGGGCCACTGACCGGCACAGACGTGAATCTGAGCGGCCGCATGGCGGTTTGCACCAAGTCGCCGCTCACCGGCACCGTGACCGACTCGCACCACGGCGGCTGGTCGGCGGCGCGGCTTAAATGGGCCGGGTTCGACGGGTTGGTCTTCAAGGGCAAGGCCGCGAAACCGGTCTACGCAGTCGTCGAAGACGGCAAAGTGACGCTGCACGATGCCAGCGATCTGTGGGGCAAGCATGTTCACGAGACGATCAAGCTCCTGCAGGCGCGCCATGGCGGCGAAAAAGATCTGAGCGTCCTCACCATCGGGCCGGCGGGCGAAAAGCTGGTGAAGTTCGCCTGCTGGATGAACGAGAACGATCGCTCATCGGGGCGCGGCGGCACCGGCTGCGTCGGCGGCAGCAAGAACCTCAAGGCGATCGTGATCAAGGGCAAGCACGCCGACCGGCCGCGACCGGCCAATCGCGAGGCCTTCAGGGAAGCGCAGAAGGTGGCTCTGGCACAGCTTTCTGACGAGCGGGTCTTGACCTCGCCGCGCAAAGGCGGGCTTTCGGTTTACGGCACCAATGTGCTGATGAACATCACCAGCGGCATGGGCGCGCTGCCCGTGCGCAACGGTCAGGAGACCTCGTTCGGCGAGCGCGCCGAACTGCTCAGCGGCGAGCATGTCAAAGCCACGATCCTGGTCAACGATCCCACCTGCCATGCCTGCCCCGTGGCCTG
>JALOOE010000580.1 GCA_025454565.1 Anaerolineae bacterium | reverse complement strand
ACCTCGTCGGGCGTGCCGGCGCGGGCGATCTCACGCGCCAGCACCATCGGGCCGTAGCGCGGGAACTGGATCAGCGATTTGCTGTCGATCACGCTGACGATCCGTCCGTTCTGATCTTCGACCGCCAGGTGGCGCACGCCGCGTTCCTCCATCCGCATCAGCGCCTCGTACATGAGCGCATTTTCCGGGATCTTGGTCAGCGGCGAGCTCATGATGGTGTGGATAGGCGCGTTCAGCTCTGCGTTTTCGGCCAGCACGCGGGCTCGCAGATCATGGTCGGTCACGATGCCGATGATGGCGCCGTTCTCGCTGGCCACCAGTGCGGCGGTGACCTGGCGTGCGGTCATCAGTTTGGCAAGCGCTTCCACGCTGGTGTGCAGCCCGCAAATCACCGCATCCCGCCCCAGGTTGGCCAGCGGCTCGTGCAGGAACAGAAGCGAGGCCTGCAACCGGTCAATCATCGCCTCACGGCCCGCGTCTTGCTTGCGCGCTGCCGTGACATCCTCCAGCAACCCGTCGATATAGGCCGGGTGGTGGCGCTCATCGCGCACCAGGCGCGCCGAAAGGGAGATAAAACGGGCGGTGGCGTCGCTGGTCGTGACGTGAAGGCCGAGCCCACGCACCTCCCCGTCGGTCAGCAGAGCCTGGAAAAGCTGCTCGTATTCGGTCGAATCCGCGAACAGATCGGCCAGGGCGGGCTGCGCCCCCTCGGCAGCCGGCAGATGCGGGAGCAGCGCACGCCCGGCCGGGTTGAGCTCCGTGAAGACGCCGCGGCGTGCGGCCCGCGCACGAAAGATGCCGATCGGCGCGGACTGCGCCGCGCCGGTCAACCCATCCTCGCTCACGGAGACCGGCTGCCGGGCAATGTCTTTGGCCAACAGGATGAATCCAGGTTGTCCGGCGAAGAGGATCGGGTTTACCGTCAGGACACTTTCCAACAAACTGCCATCGCTCCGAGCAAGACAACCCTCGAGCGCCTCGCCCAGTCCTGGTTGTTCACCATTTTGTCCCTGGAACCGTTCCCAAATGGCCGCGTTGTCGGGCTCGCGCGGCAACAGGTCGGCCAACTCCAGGAACTCCAGTTGGCGAGCGGTATAGCCTAGCATATTCAAAAAGGTGGGGTTGGCGTAACGGCAGCGATCATCCAGCACCAGCAAGGTGCCTTCGGTAGTGGCCTCGACCAGGGTGTGGTAACGCTCGGTGGATTCGTGCAGGTTGTCGACCACCTCCTGGCGTTCCCGTTCGATCTTCAGGCTTTGCTGGAGGACGTACAGGAGTAGTAAGACGATGGCGCCGGAAACGACCAGCGAGGTCCGGATCAGGCTTTGCTCGATGCGAGCGATTTCCTGTTTGACGTCGTCGGTGTACAAACCGGTGCCGATGACCCAGCCCCAGGGTGCGAACCCCTTAACGTATGATTCTTTGGGTTCCAGTCGGGCGGGATCATCCTTCCACTGCCAGACGTAGTCAATGTACCCCTCACGCGCGCGCTGCACCAGGGCAGCAAACTCGACGAAAATGGGCACACCCCGGGGATCGGTGAAGCCCCGCAAATCCTCACCGTTCAGATCCGTGCGGTACGGATGCATGAGCATACGCGGCTGCATATCCTGGATCCAGAAGTAGTCCTTGCCTTCCGGGCCGTACCGCAACGCCTCGATGCGCGTCATTGCCAACGCCTGAGCTTGTTCTCGGCTAAGCGACCCGTTGCGTTCGTCGCGCTCATAGGAAGCCAGGATGCTCCACGCCGAGTTGGTCAACTCGCGGATCAACTCGCGCTTGCGCTCCAGCAGGGTGCGCTCGAACGATGGCAAGGTGATGCCCCAAATGGCGGCCAGCAGCAGCGCAATCGCCAGCAGTGTGGGCAGAAAGATACGCAGGACGTACGAGCGACGGTGGAATTGATGTGGTTTATTGGCGGGGTGATCGCGCTCCGGTGCGGTGCTGGGCGATGACCCGATCGGTGCGATAGGATCTGTTTTGAACGTGGGACCAGAAAAGACCGCCGCCCGAAACCGGGCCCAGTCTTCTCGAGGCATCGCAATCCCCCAGGCAGAGGCGCCAGCGCTGGCATCGGCATGAAAATCGGTTCCCGCGGAGATGAGCAGGTCATACTTTCCGGCCAGTTGACACAACTCAGCGCGCTGGGACTCGGAAAAAGGTGCATAGATGGCTTCAAGGCCGTCCAGCCCCAACGCTTTCAACTCCGCCACGTAGGCTTCCAGCCGCGCCGAATCGGACTCATACAACAGCGGATGCGCCCAGAACGCTTGTCCGCCGGCGCGGTGCAACAGGTCGAGCGCTTCGCCGATTTCCAACCAGCCATCAGGCGCGGCGCTGATTCCCGGCGGATCATCGGCGCCACCTGGCCGATTGGCGCCGCTCTTACGCAGCGAGCTGGCGATGCTGTGCACTTCCAGGTTGCGGGCTTGGCGCAGGGAGAACAGGGTGGCATCCAAATCCGCGTGTTGCGTATCGAAGCCATAGCCGAGCAGATGCGCTTCGCGGCCATGGAACCAGGTAGTTACTTCCACGCCGGGCAGGTACGCCACGCCGCGTTTCTGGAGCGCGTCTTGGAAGCGCGGCAGGCCGACGAGGCTGTTATGGTCGGTCAGCGCGGCGTAGCGCACCCCCGCCGCGGCCAGGTTTGCGGCCAGCGCTTCGGGGGTTTGCTCGCCATCGCTGAAGATGGTGTGGCAGTGGAGATTGACCAGGACGGTGTCGTCCACAGGCGCTTACCGGATTTTTTCTCGGATGCGATTTCACCACAAAAGACACCCGTCATAAAGGATACAAAAAGCGCTCTTTTGTATCCTTTGGGCTTGTCAAAGTATAACTTCCTGCTCTGGCCGGTCTCCGACCGAGCCAGAACGGGAACTTGTTTCTTGACAC
>JALOOE010000037.1 GCA_025454565.1 Anaerolineae bacterium | reverse complement strand
CCGCGGACCTGTCCGGCAAGAATGTGAGGGTCAACACCATCGCGCCAGGCATGATCGCATCCCCGTTCAACAAAAGCTTCGCTGAGTCGCCCGAGACCGGAGAGGCATGGGCCGGCGAGAACCTTATCGGCCGTTGGGGACAGCCCGAGGATATCGCGGGCGCAGCGGTCTATCTCGCGTCCGACGACTCCAGCTTTGTCACCGGTTCGGAAATCAAGATCGAGGGTGGCTGGCTCGCGGCCAGATCGCGTGCGGGCGAGATCCCGATCTGGCCGGACTGACGCGGCAAAAAAACTGCGACAAGAGAAGCTCAAGGGAGGAAAAGACCATGAAAAGATTAACGACCGACGGAATTTCCCGACGCGACCTGCTCAAGGTCGCCAGTCGCTACGGGCTATCGTCGACGCTGCTCGGGGCATCCGCCTTGACGGGGGCGATCACCCTTCCACGTCTCGCCGAGGCGGCGAATTCGACCTACGAGAAGAGGTTCAGCTCCGAGCCGAAGCACACGCTGAAATTCGGCGCATCCGGTTTCAACGAGCGCAACCTCCTGATTCAACGCACTGGATGTCTTGAGTTCGTGCGCGACCTTGAGGAACGCACCGACGGCGAGATCCGGGTTGAGTTCATCGGCGACAACCAGATTTGCAGCCAGCTGTCCTGCGTAGAGAAGACCCAGCAGGGTATCGTCGACATCTTCGCCGCCTCGACTCAGAACTCGGCCGGGGGCGCACCCTATTACAACGTCCTCGACTACGCCTACATGTTCCCGACGCGCGCATCGCAGTACTACTTCCTCTATCATCCCGCGAGTGAAACGATTTTGCGCGAACCGCTGCGGCGCATGCACAACCTGCAGTTTCTGTTCTCGGTCTGTCAACTTCGTGGGCTCAACATGGGCCTGAAGTACCGGGACCGCCCTGACGTCACGACCATCGAAGAACTTGCCGGCACCAAGAACCGGGTGACCGGCACGCAACTCGGGCGTATCGCGATGGAGTTGCTGAATTTCAACCCGGTGCCGCTTGCCTGGGAAGAGACACTCGACGGCCTCAAGCAGGGCCTTATCGACGGTGCCGAGACATGGTCTTCGGCGGTGGCCTACGCCAACATGTCGCCGGTGATCAGCCAGGTAATCGACCTGCGCTTCTTCTCGGGCTTCGAGCATACGGCCATGAACGTGGACGTTTTCGACGCGCTCGAAAGCCACCTGCAGGACGCGGTCATGGAATCGGCGTATTATACTCAGGCGCTGATCCAGGGCGCGCACGAGGCGTCGCTGGTGAACACGGTGGGCGCATCGGTACCGCAACTGCCCGGCACAATCTTCGTGCAGAATGGCACTCGCTACGTGCCCTTCTCGGACGAGGAACGCGCAAAGGCAGCGCAGTTGTGTGCGCCTGAATTCGTGCCGCAACCTTGGGAAGAGTGGCGCGAGCGCATCAACGGCTGGGCCGGCGGCATCGACACCTATACCGAGATACACCGCATCGCGCGGGAAATCCCGGCCGACACTCTGGTCGAGAACGTCGAGCCGCGCCGCTGGTGGAAAGGCTGATCTTCGGCAATCGCCACCGTTGACGGGGGCAGGACTGCGCAACGCAGCCCTGCTTCCGGACGAGGCTCGGGTCTTCCGCGCTGCGCGTTGCCCTATTGAGGCGACTCGATATCCCATTTCGGAGCGAACATAGATGACAGTGAGAGATGCATCGACGCCGGATCGAGCGGCCGGCGCGAGGGACCCCCGGTCAGAGACAAGGCGGCTGTCCGGCCTAATCCTTGTCGATGGAGCACTGCGCAAAGCCGAGACAGACGCTCAGTTCGACGTGATTCATCCCGGCGACCGCAGCGTGATCGGTACCTCGCCGCGATGTGGCCAGGCCGATGTTGATGCGGCTGTGGAGGCGGCCCGGCGCGCCCAGCTCCTCTGGCGCAGAGTGCCTGCGCGTGACCGTGGCCGTATGCTGCAGAAAGCTGCGGATGCGGTTGAGGCGCGACGCGACATCGTCGAGCGCGTTCTGTCGCTCGACACGGGAAACGCGCTGCGCACGCAGGCTCGCCCCGAGACCGGCTCGGCCATCGACCTGACGCGGATGTTTGGCGGCCTCGCAGGCGAGTTGAAGGGCGAGACAGTGCCTGCTGCCAGCCCTAATGTGCTCCACTACACCACCCGCGACCCGATCGGCGTCGTGGCGGGCATCATCCCGTGGAACGCGCCGCTGTTTCTGTTTGTGGCGAAGATCGCTCCCGCCATCGCGGCAGGAAACAGCGTGGTCGTCAAGACCGCCGAGCAGGCGCCCTTCTGTGTACTCCTGATGGCCGAGATCCTGAACACGGAATTGCCGCCCGGCGTACTGAACGTGATCTCAGGCTTTGGTGAGGAATGCGGTCGCCCCCTCGTCGAACACCCGATTGTACGCAAGGTGACCTTCACCGGATCGCTCGCGGTCGGGCAGGCTATCGCGGCCTATGCTGCACCCAAGCTCTGCCCAGTGACGCTGGAACTGGGCGGAAAGAACCCGAGCATCGTGCTGGCCGATGCCGATCTCGATCTGGCGATCCCTGGCGTCATAGACGGGATGCGCTACACCCGGCAGGGGCAGGCATGCACCGCCGCCTCGCGCGTGTTCATCCACGAAAAGGTCTATGACCGCGTGGTAGAGGGCGTTGCGAAGAAGCTCGCCGAGATCAGGCTGGGCGACCCGCTCGACGAGGCCACCGATATGGGCGCCATCATTTCAGCCGAGCAGTTCGAGCGCACTCTGCGCTACATGGAGATCGCAAGAAACACGCCGGGTGTGCGGATGATATTCGGCGGCGAGCATCCATCCGATCCGGCGCTAACGAAGGGCTACTATTACCCGCCGACCTTCCTCGACGGACTCGGCCTTGAGTCGAAGGTCTGCCAGGACGAAATCTTCGGTCCCGTTGCCACCGCGCTGCCCTTCCGAGATTTCGACGAGATGATCGCGCAGGCCAACGACACACCCTACGGTCTATCGGCCAATCTCTGGACACGCGACCTGTCGAGGGCGCTGGAATACATCGAACGGATCGAGGCCGGCTTCGTGCAGGTCAACCAGTGCGCGGCGCCGCGCTCGAACGTATCCTATGGCGGGCTGAAGATGAGCGGGTTGGGCAAGGAATACGCGATTGACAGCATGCTGAACCATTTCTGCTCGTCCAAGACGGTTCTGATCAACAGGGGCACACCGGCCGACGGCGTCTGACGCCCGGTCCAGCCGCCAGACAAACAAGCGGAGTACCTAAGTGACAAAAAAGATTGGGTTCGCGGGACTGGGAAACATGGGCCTGCCAATGGCCGAGCAGCTGCTCGCGGCAGGGCGGAACGTCTGCGCCTTTGACGTGGTCGAAGGGTCAGTCCAGAAGGCCGTCGCCTGCGGAGCGACCGCCGCCGCATCTCTTTCAGACCTAGCGGACGAGGCAGACACAATAATAACCATGCTGCCGGCGAGCGCCCATGTCCGGAGCGTCTATCTTGGCCCCGAGGGCCTGATCGCACTGGCGGCACCTGGCACCTTGTTGATCGACTGTTCTACGATCGACGTGGAGACCTCCCGGGCAATCGGTGCCGCAGCCACCGCGGCCGGTCACGAGATGATCGATGCGCCGGTCACCGGAGGCGTGATGGCGGCGCGAGTCGGTAAGCTTAACTTCATCGTCGGTGGCACCGAGGCCTCGGTCGAGCGTGCGCGGCCGCTGCTCGACATCATGGGACAGAAGGTGCTGCATGCGGGGGATCAGGGAAGCGGAATTGGCGTCAAGATCTGCAACAACATGAGCCTCGGTATCTCCATGATCGCGGCTGCCGAAACCCTGATGATGGCCAAGCGTCTTGGGCTCGACCTCAAGCGTACCCACGAGATCATCTCGAATGCGTCCGGGGCGAACTGGCCACTGTCCAACTACTGCCCGCTTCCGGGATTCGTTGACGGCGTACCGGCGAATTCGGGATACCGCCCCGGGTTCAGTGCCGCCATGATGCGCAAGGATCTCAGGCTTGCGCAAGAAGCCGCGCTGGCGGTCGGGGCGAGCACACCGCTGGGGGCCCATGCTCTCGCGATCTTCTCGCATTTCTGTGACAGCGGCGACGCTGAGACGGACTATTCCGGCATCTCGAAACTGATCGGCGGCGACGCCTGGCACTATCCCTTCAACCCCAAGGGCTGACCATCGTGCTTGCGGATCTCGACATGACCGGAGGTGCTGATGTCGACATGGTCTGAGATAACCGCCCTTGTTTCGGCCTTGGCCAGCGGGGATCCATTTGCAATCCGACCGGCCCTTGCGGCTGATGGCAGCTGGATTGTCGGCGCTGGGTTGCTGCTCATGGCTGGTATGCTGCTTGCCTGGATCTACCACCATGTGCCGATAATCGAGCGCTATTTTGAACGTACAATCATGGTCGTCAGCTATCTGGGCATTGCGCTCATCATCTTTTGGGGGGTGATCGACCGCTTCATCTTCTCGAACCAGCAGGCATGGTCGACTACCGTCCCGCCGCTTTTGTTCATGATCATGGCCTGGTTCGGCGCGGCCTACAGCGTGCGAGTCCGTACCCACCTAAGCTTTTCAGAGTTCCGCTCAAACATGCCGCGCAAGGCGCAGTTCCTCTGCCTGTGCCTCGATTTCCTGCTTTGGTTCGGCTTCGCTCTGGTCCTACTCGTGACGACGTCGCGGCTGGTGGTGCTGTCGGCGTCGAACTTCCAGATCGTGCTCGGCACCGACAACATAATGCAGTGGTGGTTCCTCTGCTCCGCCCCGCTCGCGGCCGTCCTGATCGCCGGGCGCGCTATCGAGAACATGCAGGACGACATCCGGAACTACCGGGCGGGCCACCCGCTGATCCAGCAGGCCGTCATCGGGAGCAACTCGTGATGTCGGACGGAACGCTCATTACGCTCATCTCGGTCGCAGTCACGTTTCTCTTCATGTTGGGTGTACCAGTCTTCCTGGTGATCGCCTACTGGGTGATCGGGTGCTCCTTCGTGCTGGCCCTGACGCTCGACAACATGGGCGCCGAGCTGCTCAACGTCTTCAATAAGGGCTTTGCCCTTCTGGCTATGCCGTTGTTCATCCTCACCGGCGACCTGATCAACAAGTCGGGCATCGCCCGTCGATTGTCCGATTTCGCCTATGCCTGCCTCGGCTGGCTCCGGGGCGGGTTGGCCATGGCAGCGCTGGGCGCCTGCGGGCTTTTCGCCGCCATCTCTGGCTCCAACTCAGCCACCACGGCGACGATTGGCTCCATGCTGCATCCCGACATGGTCAAGGGTGGCTACGACGCGCGTTTCTCGGCCGCGACGGCGGCGGCGGGCGGCACGGTAGGCATCATCATCCCACCCTCGATCATCTTTATCGTCTACGGATTCTTGATGAATCTGCCGATCTCGGATCTCTTCGTCGCCGGGATCATCCCCGGCATACTGATGGTGATCGGAATGCAGGTCGCCTGCTGGATCGTCTGCCGGCTCAACGGCTGGGGCCACCTGATCCCGCTGCAACTGAACCGGATCCTCAAGACCGCCTTCGGCGCCTGGCTAGGGTTCTTCGCCATCGTCCTCGTGCTTTGGGGCATCTACACCGGCAAATTCTCCCCGACCGAAGCAGCGGGCGTGACCGTCGGCTTCTGCATCATCGCCGGGCTGGTGTCCTGGGTACTGAGCCGCCTCATGCGGCAGGACCCGAACAAGACGTGGGAACAAAAGAGCTATGGTGAGATGCTCGTGGTCGAAGGGTTCACCCTGTGGCAGATTCCCTCGATCACGATGCGCTCCGCGGAGATCACGGGGATCCTTGCGCCGCTGATCGCCATTTCCGTTGTGATGCAGCAAATCCTGTCGCTGTTGGGCGCACAACAGGTGATCGGTGATTTCGTCACAGCCATGGGGGGTTATTATGCGGTGCTCTTCACGGCGATGATCATCGTGTTCGTCGCGGGCATGGTGCTGGAGTCGCTTCCGGTGACTATTATTCTCGCACCCATTCTTGCGCCGATTGCGGCCAGTGTTGGCGTCGATCCGATCCATTTCTCGGTGATCTTCCTGATCGGTGCCTCCATCGGGTTCATTACGCCGCCTTACGGGCTTAACCTCTATGTCGCGTCCGGCGTGACCGGCGTGCCCTATTTCCGCCTTCTCAAGTATATCGTGCCTTATCTGGCGGCGCTGATCGGTGTTTGGTTGCTGGTAGCGCTCACACCCGCCCTGACCCAAGTCCTGTTGCCGAACTAGTGTCATGAGCGACCGCGCCGCCACATCGTCATCGAGCCGCCAAGCGGACTTTGTCATCGTGGGCGCGGGCTCGGCGGGGTGCGTGCTTGCCAACCGCCTCAGCGCCCGACCGGACATCAAGGTCATCCTTCTCGAGGCGGGGGGGCGCGACTGGAACCCGTGGATTCACATCCCCGTCGGCTATTTCAAGACGATGCACAATCCGGCTGTTGACTGGTGTTACCGGACGGAACCCGACCCCGGCCTCAATGGGCGGCAACTCAATTGGCCACGCGGCAAAGTGCTGGGCGGATCGTCCTCGCTCAATGGGCTGCTTTATGTGCGGGGACAGCCACAGGACTACGACCGCTGGGCGCAGATGGGCAATCCCGGCTGGGCTTGGGACGATGTGCTGCCGCTTTTCAAGCGCTCGGAAAACCAGGAACGCGGGGCCGATGACTTTCATGGCGACCAAGGTCCGCTTTCGGTGTCGAACATGCGCCTGCAACGCCCGATCTGCGATGCCTGGGTCGCCGCCGCACAGGAAGCAGGCTATCCTTTCAACCCCGACTACAACGGGGCCACGCAGGAAGGCGTTGGCTATTTCCAGCTCACCGCGCGAAACGGGCGTCGGTGTTCCAGCGCCGTGGCGTTCCTCAACCCGGCGCGTTCGCGTCCGAACCTGACCATCCTGACCAAGGCGGCAGCCAGTCGGATCCTGTTCGAAGGCAAGCGGGCAATTGGGGTCGTCTATCGCGATGCGGGAGGCGCTGAACAGATCGTCAAGGCGCGTGCCGAAGTTATCCTGTCCTCGGGAACCATCGGATCACCCCATTTGCTGATGGTGTCCGGCATCGGTGATGCAGACCATCTGCGGGACCAAGGTATCGACTTGGTGCACGACCTGAGGGGTGTTGGTCAGAACATGCAGGACCACCTGCAAGCCCGCCTTGTCTTCAAATGCAAAGAACCAACGCTGAATGACGAGGTGCGCAGCCTTTTCGATCAGGCCCGAATTGCGACGAAATACGCGCTTTTCCGTGCCGGCCCGATGGCCATGGCCGCCAGCCTTGCAACAGGGTTCATGCGTACGGGCGACCATGTCGATACGCCCGACATCCAGTTCCATGTCCAACCCTGGTCCGCCGACAGCCCGGGTGCAGGGGTTCACCCGTTTTCGGCCTTCACCATGTCGGTCTGCCAGTTGCGCCCCGAAAGCCGAGGCCGGATCCGGCTGGTTTCGTCGGATGCGGCGGTCTACCCGAAGATTCACCCCAACTATCTGTCCACCGAAACCGACTGTCGCACGATCGTCGAAGGCATCAAGATCGCCCGCCGCATCGCGCGCCACGCGCCACTCAAGGACAAGATCGCCGAGGAATTCTGCCCCGATTCCTTGCTCGATCTTGACGACTGCGACGGCACGCTGACTTGGGCGCGCAACAATTCGACGACGATCTACCACCCCACCGGCACCTGCAAGATGGGTCCGGGTGGCGATGCTGTGGTCGATGCACGGCTACGGGTGCACGGGATCGCCGGACTACGCGTCGCGGATTGTTCGATCATGCCGGAAATCGTGTCCGGCAACACCAACGCCCCGGCCATCATGATCGGAGAGAAAGCCTCGGACATGATCCTAGAAGACCTGAAAGCATGAGTCTTGGACCGGATCACCTGACCTCCGCCCCATTTCAAGAAGGAACCAGACACATGAAGATGACGACCGAAGAAGCATTCGTCAAAACGTTGCAGATGCACGGGATAAACCATGCCTTCGGGATTATCGGGTCTGCGATGATGCCAATTTCCGATCTGTTTTCGCAAGCCGGGATCACGTTCTGGGATTGTGCGCATGAAGGGTCGGGCGGGATGATGGCGGATGGCTATACCCGGGCGACTGGCAAGATGAGCATGATGATTGCGCAGAACGGCCCTGGCATTACCAATTTCGTCACCCCCGTGAAGACCGCCTACTGGAACCACACGCCGCTGTTGCTGGTCACGCCGCAGGCGGCCAACAAGACCATCGGCCAGGGCGGGTTCCAAGAAGTCGAGCAGATGAAACTCTTCGAAGACATGGTTGCCTACCAGGAAGAGGTGCGCGATCCGTCGCGGGTGGCCGAAGTTCTGAACCGCGTGATCCTAAACGCCAAGCGCGCCTCTGCGCCCGCGCAGATCAACATGCCGCGCGATTTCTGGACGCAGGTGATCGACATTGACCTGCCCGAGATCGTCGAATTCGAACGCCCCTCGGGGGGAGACAGCGCGATCGCGCAGGCGGCGGAGCTTCTGTCAGAGGCGAAAAACCCGGTGATCCTGAACGGTGCGGGCGTGGTGCTGGCGGGCGCGATCCCTGCCTCGATGGCTCTGGCCGAACGGCTGGATGCGCCTGTCTGCGTTGGCTACCAGCACAACGATGCCTTCCCCGGCTCGCACCCGCTTTTTGCAGGCCCGCTGGGCTATAACGGGTCCAAGGCGGCGATGGAGCTGATCCGCGAGGCCGATGTGGTGCTGTGCCTTGGCACGCGGCTCAACCCGTTCTCGACCCTGCCGGGATACGGCATCGACTACTGGCCCAAGGAAGCCAAGATTATCCAGGTGGACATCAATCCAAACCGCATCGGCCTGACCAAGAAGGTCAGCGTCGGCATCGTAGGCGATGCGAAGAAGGTGGCCGAAAGCCTTTTGGCGCGCCTATCGGACACGGCGGGCGACGCGCGCCGCGAAGAGCGCCGTGCCCGGATCGCGAAAACCAAGTCGACTTGGGCGCAGCAATTGTCGAGCATGGATCATGAAGAAGACGATCCCGGCACCACCTGGAACGAACGGGCCCGCGCGGCGAAACCCGACTGGATGAGCCCGCGCATGGCATGGCGGGCTATCCAGCGAGCGCTGCCGAAAGACGCGATCATCTCGTCCGACATCGGCAACAACTGCGCCATCGGTAACGCCTACCCGTCCTTTGAAGCGGGGCGCAAATACCTGGCGCCGGGCCTTTTTGGGCCCTGCGGCTATGGTCTGCCCGCCATCGTGGGGGCCAAGATCGGCTGCCCCAATGTACCGGTGGTGGGTTTCGCCGGCGACGGGGCCTTCGGGATTGCCGTTACCGAACTCACGGCCATCGGTCGCCCGGAATGGCCCGCGGTCACCATGGTCGTATTCAGGAATTACCAGTGGGGCGCGGAAAAGCGCAATTCTACGCTCTGGTTCGACGACAACTTCGTCGGCACTGAACTGGACGAGCAGGTCAGCTACGCCGGCATCGCCAAGGCCTGCGGCCTGCAGGGCGTGGTGGCGCGCACAATGGATGAGTTGACCCACGCGCTCAACACAGCCATCACCGAGCAGATGCAGCACGGCAAGACAACCCTCATCGAGGCCATGATCAACCAGGAACTCGGCGAACCCTTCCGCCGCGACGCTATGAAAAAACCCGTCGCTGTCGCAGGCATCCAACCGGACGACATGCGCGTTCAGGCCTGAGGACATATGCGGCGTCCCGTCTTTAGCATGCCGTCCAGTGAGACAATCATCGGGCGGTTCAAGAGCCTTTTTCCTGGCATTCTTGTCGCGCTGGTCGTAGCACTTGCAGCGCAATTTGTGGCCGAACATTACGGCGTACCTGCGATGCTGATGGCGTTGCTGTTCGGCATTGCCCTG
>JALOOE010000579.1 GCA_025454565.1 Anaerolineae bacterium | reverse complement strand
CGGCAGCTCCCTCAAACGTGACCGTGTCATGCAGTGTGCAGGGCAACAACGCTCGGTGCACGCTGGTCTGGGCGGATAACTCCAACAACGAGACCGGCTTCACCGTCCAGCGCTCCCGCAACGCCAACTTCGTGGGCGGCGGCCTGACGACCGTCAACCTCGGCGCGAACGTTACCTCGTGGGCGCCGAATAACAACCTGCCGCGCAACACGGACCACTACTTCCGGGTTCGGGCGCGCAACGCCAACGGCACTTCCGTCTGGGTGAATGCCACGCCATTCCCCATCCGCACGCCGTAAGCTTCAGAGTTACACGCGGGGAGGGAGGGCTCCCTCCCCGCGTGTAGTTGACACAGCGCGACACGCATGGCGGAATCGAGTTGTGACCAGCACTGGTCAAACGACAAATCTGTACTGAAGAGAGAGCTTGCGCTCCCTCCCTCGATGGCCTCAGGAGGCCTAATGCTCTCTAGACTCTTCCAAATAGCAGCAGTGTTGCTGTTGGCGTCCGCCATCGTGTCATGTAGCCGCGCGAAGCCGGCAGCGCAAGCGCCACGCCCCACATCTCCGTCTCCCTCGAACGCCGGCGCCCTTGCTCCTGTCGCTGCCGTCAAGGCTCCAAAGGCTCCCGCCAAGGCCAGCGCGCTTGCATCGACGGCTGTCGTCGTCCTCGGCCAGCCGCCCAAGTCCAGCGGCGGGCTGATCCCGTCTTCATGGCGTCAGCCTGGCGGCAGCGACAGCGACCGGTCGATCTGGGAAAACTTCATGTTCGAGACCGATCAGACCATCACCGAACTGCGCTGGCGTGGCGGCTACGACCCTGCCAAAGCCGGTGCCGGCGGTCCGGTGCGCAACTTCACGGTTGACATCTATCCGTCCATCCCGACCGGCAGCGAGCCGAACACCGCCGTGGCTCCCCTGGTACATTACGCGGTGGGGGACAACGCCGGCGAGAGATCGACCGAGGTGATAGGCAACGTGCAAACGCATGAGTACCGATTTGCCTTGCCGATCCCCTTCGAGGCCGCCGCCCTGACGTCCTACTGGGTGCAAATCGTGGCGTTCCAGTCCGGCGATCCCGACTGGGGATTCTCAGTCGGCTCGCTCGGTGATGGGCGGCATTTCCGTCTGAGTGGAGCTCCGGGTGAGGGTTACTATCACCAACTGGTTCCGGAGGATGTGGCCCTCCAATTGCTGGCATCGGGCGAAGGCGTCCCAACGCCTGGCCCGGAAGTCGCCCGTTCGCTGGAGGAAATCGCGGCACAGATGGCCAACCTGCCCCCGGCTGAAAAGGTGTCCGTGAACGCGCAGGGAATTCAGGAGGTTATGCTGGTAGTGTCGCGCAGCGGCTATACGCCGGTCCATTTCGCGGTGAAGCCCGGCATCCCCGTCCGCGTGGTCTTCCGGCAACTGGGCTATGTCCCTGGCGGCAACGAGCTGAACATCCGGTGGGGCCCGCGGGAGGGAACCTACGTCATGCTTTCTTCTCTCACCGACAAGAAGGTGATCGAGTTCACCCCGCAGGAGCCGGGCGACTACAGGTTCAGTTGCCCTCATGAGTGGTATTGGGGGGTAATGACCGTGCAGAAGTGATAAACGGTCACAGTATTATTCTTTCATAGGAGGCCGAAATGAAAACGGTTTTGGGTATCGTGATGATCCTGTCAGCGTTGGTGTTGGCGATCGCGCCCGCCTTCACCGATTGCGAATCGCATGGCAAGGCGCTGACGACGGCGGATGGCAGAACCGTGTCCATGAAGTGCCACTGGGCGGGCGTCGCCGAAGTCGCTGCAGCCATCCCCCTAGGCATCGCAGGCATCTACGCCCTGCGCGGCCGGCGCAAGGAAACGACGCGGTTCGCAGCCATCGTCGGCGTAGCATCGGGCGCGATGGCGATCCTGTTGCCCACCCTGTTGATCGGGACGTGCGGTAATCCCACGATGATCTGCAACCTGCTAATGCGGCCCATCGTGCTCGCCTCGGGCATCGTGGCGATGGCGGCCAGCGCCGGCCTGTTCTTCGTCGCACGGGAGCCGGAACTGCCAGCCGCGCCGGCGGTTGCCGCATGAGCCTGTTGCAGCTTGCCTGGAAGAACATCGCCGGCAATGGGCTGCGTAGCTGGGTCGTGGCGCTTTGCGCCCTGGTCGTGGCCGCCTTCGCGCTGTTTGCGACGCTTCTCCTGCGCGGGGCAGCCACCAGCCTGGAACTGGCGGCGGACCGGTTGGGCGCTGATATCGTCGTGGTACCCGAGGGCGCTGAGACTAAAATGGAAGGCGCGCTGCTGATGGGTGTCCCAGTGCAGTTCTGGATGCCGAAGGAGAACGTGGAGAAACTGGCTGAGATCCCCGGCGTCGAGGCCGTTTCGCCGCAGATCTACCTTGCCACACTGAAAGACGCTTCGTGCTGTTCGGCATCAGAGATGTTCATGATCGCCTATGATCCACAGACCGACTTCACCATCCGGCCCTGGCTGGAGCAGCAACAACACGCCGAGTTGAAACTCGGCGAAGTGATCGGCGGCGACTACATCTCGGCGACCGAAGGGGAAGATGGCATCCTGGTGTACGGAGACTTGGTGACACTGAAGGGGAACCTCGAGCCGACCGGCACCGGGCTGGACCAGAGCCTCTTCTTCACGCTGGATACGGCGCACGAGATGGCCCACATCTCCGAAACTCAGGCAGAAAAGCCTCTCACCATCCCGCCGGATCAGGTCTCGGCGGTTCTGCTCAAGACGAAAGCCGGCACGAACACCGAGCAGCTCGCGGTGGACATCTACCGCACCGTGCCAGGGGTCTATCCCATCCAGAGCGCCAATCTGTTCCAGTCATCTCGCACCCAGTTGAATAGCCTGCTCAACACGGTTGTGATCATGATGGCATTGATCTGGCCGATGGCCAT
>JALOOE010000578.1 GCA_025454565.1 Anaerolineae bacterium | reverse complement strand
GCCATCGATGGCGATTTGGGCGACTGGGGCCAGTGGGCACCGCTCGTCCTGGATCACACCACCGCCCACAGCGCATACGTGCTGCCGTCACCGGCGGATCTGCCCGTGCCGGACGACTCCAGCGCCGCCGTACGGGCCATGTGGGATGGCACCGCCCTCTATTTCGCCGTCCAGGTGCGGGATGACGTCATCGTCGATGACAGCCCCGACGTCCGGCAGGACGATGCGATCGAGCTGTCGTTCGTCGGCGCGGCGGATGGATTGCCCGGGGGTGGTGACACGCACCTGGTGACGATCAACGCCGACGGGCGGATCAGCGGGTTCGGTCTGGCCACAATGGTGGCCTGCGTCGAGGCGGTGGCGGTAGCGGTACCGGGTGGCTGGAATGTCGAAGTGCGCATCCCGGCGGCCTACTTGCTCGCCCGCCGTGACCCGTTGGCTGCCGGCCAGGTGCTGGCGTTCGACCTGGGTCTGCGTGACGATGATGATGGCGGCAGTTGGGACAGTGTCCTGCTGTGGGCCAGCAAGGATATCGATGGACACGCTGGCGCCCAGCTGCGTCTCGTCAACACCATGGCGCCGACACGACTGGCGGGGTGACCAGCCCCCGCGATAACCCTGCCATAGCAGTATGGAAGTTGATCCAGGAGGAACTCTCATGTCACAGTTACGCATTTCGCGCAGTCTGTTACTCTTGGTCGCGCTGCTGACGTCAGGCATGGCTCTGGCGGTACCCGGTGGCACACCGGATGCGGCTGCTGCCCGGGCGGCGGCCAGTTCGGTCCTTTTGATCGAAAATGCCGGCCAGCTCAGCGTTGTGGGTGCCAACCCGCATCCACTGTTCGAGCCGGAAGACGCGATCGATAGCAGCGTCAGCTACTTCCTGGACAATGACCTGGCACAGTGGCAGCCGGCGGTGCCCGTTTGGGGTGGAGTGCGCAATGCAGAGCTTCACCCTGGCGTCGACTTGGTACCCGATGGATTGACCAACGGAGACTTTGAGGAGGACGATTTTGGGGTGATATCCAATTGGGCTCAATCCGATATCGACCTCTACCGCTGGTATCTGGTGCAGGATGTGCCGCCGTCAAACCCGCACGCCCGCTGGATAGAGAGAATTGATCTGTCCAACTGGGGGAGAGGGTTTGGATTGAAGAGCACGGATTACCAGGATTGTGATTACTTCTGCAGCGTTGATGCGGTTCAGATCATACCGGCCGCGGAAAACAGAGAATACAAGCTTTCTGCCGAGGCCATGGTACTTCAATACATTGCAGGAGGGCCTTCACTCTATCTTGATTTCCTCGACGCATATAGATATCGCATAAGTGTCTTCACTCGCGGCGGTTACGGAGGCGATTGGACGAGGCAAAGCGTCACCGCCAGATCACCATCAGGAACACGATTCATACGTGTGATCCTCTATTCTTCCAACCGAGCCCAAGGAGAGTTTCTCTGGGACAATGTGGAACTGGATGAGGTCTGGCACGATGAATGGGTCTGGCACCAGGAAGCCGAGGAAGTTCCCCGCACCGGCAGCATGCAGCGCGGCGAGGACAGCGGCGCCGCCTCGGCCTGTTACTACGTCTACGACACCATTCCATGGTCGGGCAGTTCCATCACTTTCGCTGTCACCGTGCCCTATGAGGACTATTACTACCTCTGGGCGCGGGCCAAGGGGATCGACTGGACGCATAACTCGTTTTCGGTCAGCGTAGATGGTGGGACACCCCTGGGCTTCGAGATCCAACCCGACATCAACGGCAACTGGGTATTCGGTTGGCAAGCCATCTCCTCCATGGCCCAGCCGCAGCAGCCCTTCGCCCTGCTAGCCGGCACGCACACCATCCGCTTCCAGTCCCGCGAGCCGCTGGCGCAGCTCGATGCCGTGCTGCTCGTCAACCGCGCGGACGTCGTGCCAACCCAGTATACGCCGTGTGGGGTCACGCCGACGGTGACGCCAACGCCGACAAATACGCCGACGGCGACACCGACGGCCACGCCCACGAATACTCCGACGACAACACCGACGCCTACGCCGACAGCAACGCCTGTGACGGTAACGTCGATGATCTACCTGCCGTGCATTCGGCAGTAGGGTGGATTCGGGGGGAGGCGTGAGGGGGAGGAGGCAACGATAACGGCCGTCAACGAATCCGCAAACGAATAAACGAATCACGGTGTGCCGGATTCGTTTATTCGTGGCCCTATTCGTTGATGGCAAAGGAGCCAAACCAATGAAAACGCTTGTGAGAATCTTTGTGATCCTGTTTCTGCTGCTGAGCGTGGCACCACCGGCGTTGCACGCGGCACCCGCCGCCGCAGCACCCACGACTGGCACGCCGGTTCTGCCCGCTGCCGCCCAGGCGGCGGGCGCCACGCCCACCTGGTGGGCCACCGCGCAGGCGGACATGGCTCGCGCCGTGCCGGGCATCGATCCGGCCGGCATCAGCCCGACACCCAACTGGACGCGCTTCAGCGGCCAGGCCGGCGCGCGCCTGGGGCGCGCGTCCTCCGGGGCCGGCGATGTCAACGGCGATGGCTTCGACGACCTGCTCGTCGGCGCCGAATGGTATGACAACGGCGAGGTTGACGAAGGGCGCGTCTACCTCTTCTTTGGCTCGCCCGCCGGTTTGGCCGCAGAACCCGCCTGGACGGCCGAGAGCAACGTGGCTGGTGCTTCCTTTGGTGCCTGTGCCACGACCGCGGGCGACGTCAATGGCGACGGCTTCGCGGACGTAATCATCGGCGCACCGCTGCTCGAAAATGGCCAGAGCAGCGAAGGGCGTGTCTATTTGTACCTGGGCTCGGCCGCGGGATTGGGCGCGGCTCCGGCATGGACGTGGGAAAGCGACCAGGCCGATGCCCGGCTCACCTGTGCGGCCGCCGCCGGCGATGTCAACGG
>JALOOE010000577.1 GCA_025454565.1 Anaerolineae bacterium | reverse complement strand
GATGGGGGTGCGAACACCTATCAGGTTTTGCGCGGTGTGGGCTCTCCATAAGAACGCAAAACCGAGTAAGTCAACCTGTGATCGAAATTGAAGAGGAGTATAACCATGCCTTACCAACCCGACAGACATTTGCGTGCGCAACTGCCCATCCCCGAAGTTCCCAAGTGGGGGCTGACCACGTATGACGCCAAAGACCCGGACACCAAGTACCCGCCGATCGAGCCGCTGCGTCCTCCGGCGGGCGCGCCCAACGTGCTCATCGTCCTGATCGATGACGCGGGCTTCGGTTCATCCAGCGCCTTCGGCGGGCCGTGCCATACCCCCACCTTCGAGAAGTTGGCCGCCGGAGGGCTGAAATACAACCGGTTCCACACCTGCGCCCTGTGCGCGCCCACTCGCCAGGCGTTGATGACGGGGCGCAATCATCACTCGGTGGGCATGGGCAACATCACCGAGACCGCCACGGCGGCTCCTGGCCAAAGCTCGTTGCGCCCCAACACCAAGGCACCGGTCGCCCTGTCGCTCAAGCTGAATGGCTATTCAACCGCCATGTTTGGTAAGTGCCACGAAGTGCCGGTTTGGGAATCCAGCCCGATGGGGCCTTTCGAGCACTGGCCCGCGGGCGGCGGCGGCTTCGAGTATTTCTACGGTTTCATCGGCGGTGAGAACAACCAGTGGGATCCGGCGTTGTATGAAGGGCTGACCCCGGTCGAACCACCCAAGACGCCCGAAGAAGGCTACCACCTCACTGAAGACCTGGCCGATCACGCCGTCAACTGGATTCGCCAGCAGAAGGCGTTGATGCCGGATAAGCCGTTCTTCGTCTACTTCTCCACCGGCGCGACGCACGCCCCGCATCATGTCCCCAAAGAGTGGGCCGACAAGTACAAGGGCCAGTTCAGCCACGGTTGGGACAGACAGCGGGAGATCACGTTCGCGAAGCAGAAGGCATTGGGCGTCATCCCGCCCGATTGCGAGTTGACCAAGCGTCACGCCGAGATTCCGGCCTGGGATGATATGCCTGCGCAGCTCAAACCCGTGCTCGAACGCGAGATGGAAGTGTACGCCGGGTTCATGGAGCACACCGACTATCACGTCGGCCGCGTGATCGATGCCATCGAGGACCTGGGTATCATGGACGACACCCTGATCTTCTGCATCATCGGCGACAACGGCGCATCCGCCGAAGGCACATTGAACGGCGCGTTCAACGAGATGGCCAACTTTAACGGCATGGCCGCGCTGGAGACGCCGGAGTTCATGCTGTCCAAGATGGACGAATTTGGCTCGCCCGAGTCATACAACCACTACGCCGTGGGCTGGGCGTGGGCGATGGACACCCCATATCAGTGGACCAAGCAGGTGGCTTCACACTGGGGCGGCACCCGCAACGGCACCATCGTGTGCTGGCCCAAGGGCATTCAGGAGAGGGGCGGGCAGCGTAACCAGTTCTGCTCCGTGATCGACGTGGCCCCGACCATCCTGGAAGCCGCCGGGCTGCCCGAGCCAGTCGCCGTCAACGGTGTGACGCAATCGCCGATGGAAGGCACGAGCATGCTGTACAGCTTCAACGAAGCCGCAGCGCCCGAACGGCATGACGTGCAGTACTTCGAGATGTTCGGCAACCGCGGTATCTACTACAAGGGCTGGAGCGCAGTGACCAAGCATCGCATCCCGTGGCAGATGGTTGGTCAGAAGATGGTGGCCTTCGACGATGACATCTGGGAGTTGTATGACGGCAGCAAGGATTGGTCACAGGCGCACGACCTGTCGAAGGAGCTGCCCGATCTGCTGCACAAATTGCAGCGGCAGTTCCTGATCGAAGCGGTCAAATACAACGCCCTCCCGCTGGATGATCGTCAGACCGAGCGGATAATTCCAGAAATGGCGGGGCGGCCAACGCTCATTCACGGCAATTCACAGCAGTTTTTCCCCGGCATGGGACGCCTGTCGGAAAACAGCGTGGTCAGCATCAAGAACAAATCGTTCGCGATTTCGGCTGAGATCGAGGTGGGCAGCAAACCCGCCAACGGCGTCATCATCGCGCAAGGCGGCAGGTTCGGCGGCTGGAGCGTGTATGCCAAGGACGGCAAGCTCAAGTTTACCTACAACGTACTGGGCATCCACGAGTTTCCGACCGAGGCGACGGAGCCGATCCCCCAGGGGAAGCATCAGGTGCGCATGGAATTCGCTTACGATGGCGGCGGCCTGGCGAAAGGCGGTAACGTCACGCTGTACTACGATGGCAGGGAAGTAGGCAAAGGCCGCGTCGGCGCCACACAAGCGATGATCTTCTCCGCCGATGAGACGACGGACATCGGCTATGAGTCCGGCACGCCCGTCACCCCGGATTACACGCCCAAGGACAGCAAGTTCACCGGCAAGATCAACTGGGTGCAGCTCGACGTGGGCAAGGATGACAACGATCACTTCATCGATCCTGAGGAACGCCTGCGCGTCGCGATGGCGCGCCAATAGCAGCTTACGACCTGACAGGTTGTGCGAAGCCCCGCTTCGTCGGCGACCTGTCAGGTCTCACACGCGGAGTGCTGATAATGTTTGACCTGCCCCTGGAATATCCCTGATCGGATTTGCGGGCGGCAAGTTCTCGGACAAGATCGTGCCGGAGCTCGTAGATCTGGCAGCGCGTGGCAGCGTGCGCTTTGTGGACATCGTCTGCATGGCGGCGCTGCTCATCATGCGCCGCGTGAGTCACAAGTTGCCCGGCCCGCTTATCATCGTTGTCGGCGCCATCGTGGTTTCGGCCGGCGTCGATCTATGGATCGCGCGCGCGAATGGACCACTGCGCCAGCTGGGGTTGATGAAACGACTTGGCGCAGAGCACATTCATCCGTCGGTGCGCGCCGCGGTGGCGGCGTATCAGGCGCAATTCGGTACACCCTAGTACGCATCAGCAGAAATGCCCCGGCGGTTTGATAGGACAATCCGCTGGATTGTCTCGGCGCAATCCAGCGGATTGCGCTACGAAAACCAGTGGCGCACTTACGCCCACCTGTACTAGAGTTTCGATAGTCTCGTCGGCAAGGAGAAGCGGCTATTCCAGCGGACCGGATGGAGAGGCGACGGGGAGGATGCGGAGCGCAACGGCCGCGGCGATAGCATCCCGGCGGCTGTGTACATCGAGCTTCTGGTAGACATTAGCCCGGTGGCGCTTCACGGTCTGGTCAGAAAGGACCAACTTCTGTGCAATCTCCTGGGCGGTCATGCGCTGTGCCAGCAGTTCCAGCACCTGCTGCTCGCGCCGGGTCAGGGGCTCGATCAG
>JALOOE010000576.1 GCA_025454565.1 Anaerolineae bacterium | reverse complement strand
CGACCCGGAGCACTGCGGCCGCATGCGCTTCCACGGTGGCACCCACGCCGAATACATGGCCGTGCCGGCCATGTGCTGCCGTCCCGTGCCGTCTGACCTCCCGCCCGACATCGCCGTGCTGTTAGGCGGCGATGCCATCGGCACACCCTACCATGCGCTGAGCCGGCTGGGGATCAGCGCCGCCGACACCGCCGCGGTCTTTGGCTGCGGGCCGATCGGGCTGGGGTGCATCGCCGTGCTGCGCTTTTTCGGCGCGCACATCCTGGCTGTCGAACCGGTCGCCTACCGCCGCGAGTTGGCGTGTCGGCTCGGCGCGGCGGTCGCGATCGATCCTGCGGCTGAGGACGCGGTCGCGCGCATCCGCGAGTTGACCGGCGGGCGTGGCGCGAGCGTGACGCTCGATTGCTCGCCGGAAGCCGACACGGTGACGATGGCGCTGGAAAGCGCCGCCATCCACGCCCGCGTCGCGCTCATCGGCGAGAAGCCGGCCGCCAGCATCCGCCCCAGCCCGCAGTTCATCCGCAAGGAGCTGACGGTCTACGGCTCGTGGTACTTCACCGGCCCGGACTACTTCCGCATCCTCGATCTCTACCGCCGCGGGCTCGACTTATCGGGCCTGATCACGCATCGCTTCCCATTGGCTGAGGCGGATCGGGCATTTGCTCTGTTCGCGTCGCGCCAGTCGGGGAAGGTGTTGTTAACGCCAGGATAGAGGAGGAGATCTTGACACAATCCATTTCAGCTATGAAACTGGCGGCGCGGCACTCGATCGCGCTGGATAAGCCGGCCGTCAACTTCTTCGAAGGCGCGGTGTTGGGCAACGGCGGCACGGGCGTAATCGTCTGCACCCGCGCCGACGCGGTGATGCTGCATTTCGGCCATAACGACATCTGGGATTTGCGGATCGCCGAAGCGCACAAAGATGAGATCGGCACGTTTCAGGAGATCTTCGACAAGATCAAGGCCATCCCGTCCACGCTGAAACGCCTTGAGGATGATCCCTGGTACCATACCTACGTCCAAATGGCGCAGGAAAACTACCGAAAGCCCTACCCCCGGCCCTTCCCCTGCGGGACGCTCGTGCTGGGCTTCGACCGGCGACAGGTTGAGCTTCTCGGTCATCGGCTCGACATCAGCAATGGCGTATGCACCGTCCGCTTCCTGGTCGGCGAAAGCGAGGCGGCGCTGGAGATCTTCTGCGACCCGACGCACGATCGCGTGTGGCTGCGGGTACACGGGCCGGCGCCGTTCGACCGCGTGCATTTGCTCCCTGACCGCACAACCCCGCGCGAGTTTCCGCCGGCCTTTTCACCGGAGGGTTTGGAGGCGAACCAGCTCGCATTCCGGCAGATCTTACCGTCGCAGGAAGACTGTGCGCCGCACACGGATGATCGCTCATTCCAGCTCGGCGTGGCGGTGACGGGGCGGCTGGAAAAGCGGCAGCGGCGGCGCTGGGATGCGACGATCGAAACGATGGGCGCGTTCGAGAGCGGCTGGGTTCCGCCGGCCGGTGGCGAGTTCATCGCCTGCGTCGCCATGGATCAGGGCGCAGCCGCGCCATTGCCGATCCCGGATACCGGCGCGTGGGATGCGGCCGCGCGCGACCGCGATGCGGCTTGGTCCGAATACTGGAGCCGGTCGGCCGTGGCGCTCGATGACGTGGCATTGGAGCGCACCTGGTATCGCAACCTCTACTTCATCAACTGCGCGCTGCGGCCGGGCGCAACATGTCCCGGCTTGTTCGCCAACTGGAGTCTGGGCAACATCGGCACGGCCTGGCACGGCGACTACCACATGAACTACAATACCCAACAGCCGTTCTGGGTCACGTTTTCGTCGAACCATGTGGACAAGCATCTGCCCTACGTCGATCTCGTGCATTTCCTGCTGCCCGTCAGCCGCCAGCACGCCCGCAAGTACTATGGATTGCCGGGTGCGTACTTCCCGCACAGCGCCTATCCGGTGCCGATGACCATGCTGCCCTACCCCGTGCCGACGTGGGGCTGGGAGATCTGCGAGACGCCGTGGACGGTGCAGAGCCTCTGGTGGCACTACCTCTATACGATGGACGAAGCGTTTCTGCGTGAGCGCGCTTTCGGCCCTATCCAGGAGGCGGTTGAGTTCCTGGTGGCCTATCTGTCGCGCCCCGAGGCGCACGGCCCGCAGTGGGGCGATGACAAGTATCATCTCTTCCCCACGGTCGCGCCGGAGCTGCACGACGGGCTGCGGCCAGGGTTCGACATGAACCATGATTGCCTGGTGGATCTGACCCTGACGAAGTTCGTCTTCAGCGCGTACTTGGAGGCATGCCGTGTCCTGGGCCATGAGAGCGTCCTGGCCGCCCGCGTGACCGAGATCTTGCCGCGCCTGCCGGCTCATCCCACCGCCGAGACCCCATACGGGACTGTCCTGGTTTCCGTGCCGGGCGAGGACCCGCAGACGGTCTACAACACGCCGAATCCGCTGATGGTCGTTTTTCCCGGCGAGGAGCATGGGTTGGGTTCGTCGCCCGAGTGGCGGCGCATCCTGGAAACCACCTATCGCAACCAGCGCAACGAAGGCGGCAACGACCTGGTGTTCCAGAATCTTCAGGGGGCGCGGGTGGGCCTGCTGGATCTGGAACGTTTCAAGCGCCAGATCAACTACTGCCTGCTGCCCAACGGCACTTGCACAGATATGGCATTGAACGCGCTCGGCCGTTACTCCGACACGACGCCGTTCGATTTCATGCGCAACATGGGCATCTGGTTCGAGAACTTCGGGCTGCCAGTTGTGATCAATGAGTGCCTGCTGCAAAGCTACGAAGGCGTGTTGCGCCTCTTTCCAAACTGGCCGCTTGATCGCGCCGCTGAGTTTCGGACGTTGCGCGCGGTCGGCGCGTTTTTGGTCAGCGCGGCATGCGCCGACGGCGCC
>JALOOE010000036.1 GCA_025454565.1 Anaerolineae bacterium | reverse complement strand
GCGCCGCCGTATGGCTCCTCCGGCACGACCGCGCCCATAAAGCCCTGGCTCGCCGCCCGCTTCAGCAATCGCGGCGGCAGCGCTTCCTCTTTGTCTGCCTTCTCCGCGACCTTCGCCACCTCTTTGGTCGCAAACTCCCGGAACATCCCTTGGAGCATTTCCTGCTCGGAAGTCAGAGCGAAATCCATGGCGGCTCCTTTCGGATAGGGCTCAGGTGTCGGCATCAGGAAGCAGGAATCCGGCAGGTCAATCTGACTCCTGACCCCTGCCCCCTGACTCCTCCCCGCGTCACTCGTCCCGTTCCCGTTGCGCAATCAATCCCGCCAAAAACGCGCGCGTCCGCTCGATGCGCCCCAGGTTCTCACTGCCGACCTGCGCCACCGGCCCGATCTGGGCGAGGACTTCGCGGTGGGTCTGGCGGACGAGGCCCAGATTCACATCGGCCAGGCGGCCCATCAACTCCTCCCACGCCGCGGCGACCTGCGGGTCGGTGTGGTTGTGGATGCGCAACGCCACCTGATAGGCCAACGACCGGCCCAGGTTCGGCGGCACCGGCTCGTTGAGCTGTTTTCCGGCGATAGCAAAGAAGTAGCTCGCCATCGGATTGACCAGCCGCTGGATGCGCGGCCACACATTGTCGGCCTCCTGCGCCAGCCCGAAGAAGGCGAGATAGTAGGGCACTGCCTCGGCGTAGTTGCCGGTGACGAAGGCGTGACCGGCCTTGACCGAACAGTAGCTCGCCAGATACCACTTCAAATCATCGAAGCCAGCACGCGGCTGGCCGCTGCGCAGCGATTCGAGCTGGATGCGGGCAGCCTGCAAATAGCGCTGGGCGCTGCCCGCAAAATCCTTCTGGCGCAAATCAGAGCCTTCTCGGAAAAGGCTTTCGGCGGTGTATGGCGTCACCGGCTCGCCCGGCGGCAGCGCCACCCGTGCCAGGTTGTTTGCCGGAAGCGCCAACTCGGGTCGCTGCAACAGCCGGCTGATCTGCTCCGGCGCGACAGCGTAGCCGTCGGCATGAGCAACGATCTTGCCCTCCGCGACCAACCCCTCGCACAGCGCCGCAACGCGCTCGGCGTTCGTGTCGACATCATAGATCACCGACGCGAGCGGCGCCGGATCGACCGGCACGCCGCCCTCCACCAGCCGCCACACGTAGACCTGATCGCAGCCGCCGAGCAGCTTTTCGGGTGTCAACCCCTCCACCTGGCGGATCGGCGCATCGCTGCCGGCCTGACCGCCTGCGAACGAGAGGGTCCCGCTCATGACCAAGAGACGCATGATATCAGGCACCGCAAGCTTCTGCGTCAGCGTGTTCTCGGCATCGTAGCGATCCTTCAACACATCGGCGGCGTCGCTCAGCGAGAACGGTTCAGCGCGGGTCTGGGCGGTCGCCAGGAAGTCGGCCAGCACCCGCTGCCGCGTGCCGAGATCCACGATGCGCAGGCCAGCTTCCCGCAGGAAGCTGCGATAGCGCTGGCTGGGATCGATGGGCGGTCTGGCGCTGGCCGTCGGAACGAGAGCCACCGCGCTCACACCGCCGACAACAGCCTGCGGGAAGGCTGGCCCGGCTGTTCCCGTCCCGATCATCGGCGGCCGCTGCGCAGCCGGCTCCGCGCTCGGCTTGACCGGAAGCGGCGGTGCGGCCGGTTGCAGCGCGATGACAGCTTTCGGCGTGCTCACGAATAATTGCAGACCTTGCTCCTCCAGCACTGCCAGATCGGGATACGCTTCGAGAAACGCTCTGAACTGCTGGAAGCCGTAGTTGGTCTCGCTGAACGACGAATCCAGGCTCAGCATGGTCTGCTTGAGACGACCCGCGAAGATCGGCAGCTCGCCCTTCTGCTCGGCGGCGGTCAGCGCACGGCGAAGCAGTTCGCGCGCGTCGGGTAGCCGCAGCTCCTCCGAAATGTCGACGGCCTCTTCGGTGACCAACGCTTCGTAAAAGATAAACTCATCGCACGCCCGGCGCAGGAGGTCGCTGGTGGCCGAGCGCAGGCCGATGCCGATCGTGTATTTGCCGTGATCGCGCAGCTTGTGGATCAATTCGGTGAAGTCGCTGTCGCCGGAGATGACCGCATAGACATCGATGGTCGGCCGGGTGAAGACGGTCTCCATCGCGTCGATCGCCAGCCGGACATCGGCGCGATTCTTCTGTTGCATCCCGACGGAGTAGAGCTGAAACAGATCGACGCCGTTCTCCAGCATGGCTCGGCGATAGCGGTGAAAGCGGCCCCAGTCGCCATAGGCGCGCTTGATGAGCAAGCGACCGCGCGTGCGCAGCAGATCCATCACCGCGGTGACGTCGAAATCCCCGAAATTCGCTTCTGCCGATGTGGCAACGTTTTCGAAATCCATAAAGACCGCAATTTGCGGGCCGTTGAGACGAGTTTCCATTATGAGAGAATTCCTTTTGGTTGCAGGCGCTCGATTGAGGGGTAGATTGGTGGCCTGGTATACCGATAGACCCAAACGGGTTTGCCTCTACCAGGTAACCAAGTCACCAATCTACCGATCGACCAGTTTTCCACTAACTATCCGTGAACTTCGGCTGCCGTTTCTGCAAAAACGCGTTGATGCCCTCCTTTGTATCGTTGCTGCCGATCAGATTACCGAACTGATCGGCTTCGAGGCGCAAGCCGTCAGCCAGCGATAGCGTGAGGCCCTCGTTGATGGCCTTCAGCGCCGCCTCGCTGGTCAGCTTGCTCTTCGCCGCCAGCTTCTTGGCCAGCCCCTTCGCCTCCGCCAGCACTTGACCGGCCGGGACGACCTTGTTCGCAAGGCCGAGTCGGAACGCCTCCTGAGCATTGATCATGTCACCGGTGAGGATCAGCTCGATCGCCTTGGCCGAGCCAATGAGGCGCGGCAAGCGTTGCGTGCCACCCCAACCGGGGATGATACCCAGGTTGCTCTCAGGCTGACCCAGCCGCGCGCGATCGGCGAGGATGCGCATGTGGCACGCCATCGCCAGCTCCAGGCCACCGCCAAGCGCCACCGCGTTGATAGCGGCGATCACCGGCTTGGGGCACCCTGCAATCTTGTCGAAGATCCCCTGGCCTTTGAAGATGAACTCCTTTGCCTCTGCGGCATCCTTGACTGCTGCAATCTCGTTAATGTCGGCGCCGGCGACAAACGCGAACTCTCCCGCGCCGGTGATGATGATCACCTTAGCCTGCTCGTTGGCCCTCAGCTCATCCAACGCCGCATCCAGATCAGCCAATGTTGCCCGATTGAACGCGTTGACCGGCGGATGATCGATCGTCAGCACGGCAACGCGATCATCGAGAACGATTTTCACGTTGGTGTACTCTGCCATGGGAGCTCCTTTCTGGATTTCGGATCTTGGAGTTCGGATGGCAGATTTGCGTTGCAGATCGATTCGCAATCCACAATCCGAAATCCGTAATCGAATCACGCGTATTCGTGGAAGCCACGCCCGCTCTTCACCCCCAAATGCCCGGCGCGCACCTTCGTGCGCAGCAGCCGAGCCGGCCGGAAACGCTCGCCGTATTGCGCGAAGAACTGCTCCAGCCCGGCCAGCACTACATCCAACCCGATGATATCCGCGATGCCCAGCGGCCCTTTGCGCTCGCCGTGATAGCTCATGCCGGTGCCGGCGATCATCGCCATGTCAATGTCATTCACCGCGGCAATGTGCTCCTGGAGCGCCAGGATCCCCTCATTGATCAGCGGATAGAACAGCCGCTCGACGCTGAATACGCTGTTCGGATTCCGCCCGAAAGACGCGATCATCGCCTGCACCGGCTCGTCGGTCTCATCGCCGTAGCCGTAGAAGCCTTTGCCGTTCTTCTCGCCCAACCTTCCGGCGTCCGTCAGCTTGTAGAAGAGCTTTGCCGGTTCCATGCGCGGGCCGTACTCGCCGTAGAGATAATCGCCCACATACTGGCATACGTCAATTCCCAGCATGTCCATCAACGTGAACGGCCCCATCGGCATGCCGAAGTCGGTCACAGCCGCGTCGATCTCGGTCGCGGTGGCTGCGCCCTCCTGCAAGCACCAGGTCGCTTCATTAAGGAAGGGCATCAGCAGCCGGTTCACGAGAAAGCCGGGGCACTCCTGCACGACGACCGCGATCTTACGCAGCGATTCGGTGAACATGACCACGTCGTCGATCGTTTCCTGGCTGGTCTCCAGACCGGGGATGATCTCCACCAGCTTCATGACGTGGGCCGGGTTGAAGAAGTGCATCCCGATGACCTTACCGGGGCGCTTCGTCGCGGCGGCCATCTCGCTGATGGAGAGCGCCGAGGTGTTGCTGGCGAAGATCGTCGTCTCGGGCACCACCTGCTCCAGATCCGCCAGCACCCGCTTCTTGATCGCCATCTTCTCGGGCACGGCTTCGATCACGATGTCCACATCGCCGAACCCGTCGTAGGAGAGGGTCGGCTCGATGAGCGACATCTTGCTTTCCATCTCGCCCGTGCTCATCTTACCCTTATCCACCCGGCTTTGGTAAATATGGCGGATGGTCTCCATGCCGCGGTCGAGCATCTGCGGATCGACATCCTTCAACACCACGGGCAAGCCGCTGAAGCTGATGACCTGCGCGATCTCGCCGCCCATCGTCCCTGCGCCAACGACGCCGGCTTTGAAGATGTACATGTGGCCTCCTTGGTTGAAGGTTGAAGGTGGAAGGTGGAAGGGTCACGAACCTTCAACCTTCTACTTTCAAACTCGTTCTATCACCATCGCGCCGCCCTGCCCGCCGCCGACGCACATGGTGGCAGCGCCGTAACGGCTGCCGCGGCGCTTCATCTCGTGCAGCAGGGTGACAATGAGACGCGCGCCCGATTGGCCGACCGGATGGCCCAGGGCGATGGCGCCGCCGTTGACGTTGGTCTTGTCCCAATCCCAGCCGTGGCCGTCCTGGGCCATTTTGATGCCTACGGCCAGCGATTGCGCAGCAAATGCCTCGTTGAGTTCCACCAGATCAAGCTGGTCGTAACGCAGTCCGGCGCGCGCCAGCGCCTTGGGCAGGGCGGTGGCCGGGCCGATGCCCATGTACGCCGGGCTGACGCCGGTGTAGCCGTAGCCGAGGATGCGCGCCAGCGGCTTCAGGCCGAGCTTTCCGGCACGCTCGGCGGTCGTCACCAACATCGCTGCGGCGCCGTCGTTCATCGGACAGGCGTTGGCGGGCGTCACCGAGCCATCCTTTTTGAACACGGTCGGGTAGAGCGCCGCCTTTTGCACCGTCAGGCCGGGGTTGATGCTCTCGTCCTGCATGATGCTCTCCTTGGCGACCTCCTGGCCGGCCGCCCGTTTGACGACCTCCACCGGCACGATTTCATCCTTGAACTTGCCCATACGGGTCGCCATGAACGCCTTTTTGTGGCTCTGCACCGCGTATTGGTCTTGTGCCTCGCGGCTGATCTGGTACTGCTCGGCCAGGTTTTCGGCGGTGCCGCCCATGATCAGGTTGCACGTGGGATCGGTCAGCCCTTCCCATAGGGCATCGGTGAACTCGGCGTGGCGCAGCTTCAAACCCCAGCGCGCGCCCTTCACCACGTAGGGGATCAGGCTCATGTTCTCCATGCCGCCCACCAGGGTGAGCTCGCCGTCGCCGACCTGGATGGCGTTGTACGCGCTGGTGATCGCCTGCAGGCCCGAAGCGCAGTTGCGCTGCACGGTGTAGGCCGGCACATGATCGGGGATGCCGGCGTAGATGGCCGCCACGCGCGTGATGTTGGCCGCCTCCGACGGCTGGCCGATGTTGCCGAAGATGACCTCGTCCAGCGCGCCGGCGTCGATTCCGGCATCGGCGATGACGCGCTGCATGACGACCTTGGCGAGGTCGTAGGCTGGCACGGTCTTGAACGCGCCGCCAAAACTGCCGTTGGCGGTGCGCAAAGGGTTGGTGATGACAACTTCTTTCATCGATTCAGCCTCCTCTTGACGGTTTGCCTCAGCGATCACCTCGTGTCTCAGGCCACGCAGATGCAGGTGTAGGCTAGATCGTGCGGAGCGAACTAACGACGCAAGAGTCATCTTCATTATAACGCGACGCGTCATGGCTGTCAAGCATTGTGGAAAATTTGCAGGGCGCGCGTCAACCGGGAGTGAGCGGGAGAATGGGGTATGCGAGAACGGGGGAAATAAGTGATACCTTGCCTGAGCGATTTTCCCCCACTCGCCCATTCGCCCAATCTACCGCTCTCCCCCTCCTTGTGCTACAATCCCCACCATGCCGATCCGTATCCTTGCGACCGAAGTCGCCAACCAGATCGCTGCCGGCGAGGTGGTGGAACGCCCCGCATCGGTGGTGAAAGAGCTGGTCGAGAACAGCCTGGACGCCGGCGCGACCGATATCCGGGTGGAGGTGCGCGAAGGCGGCCGCCGCCTGGTGCGCGTCCAGGATGACGGCTGCGGCATCCCCGCGGCCGAGGTCGAGCTGGCCTTCGAGCGCCACGCCACCAGCAAGATCGCGTCCGCCGACGACTTGAGCCATCTGACCACGCTCGGTTTCCGCGGCGAAGCGCTCGCCAGCATCGCCTCGGTGGCACAGGTGACGCTGCTGACTCGCGCCCGCGCCGAGGAGATCGGCTCGCTGCTGCGCCTGGCCGAAGGTCGGGAGATCAGCCGTGAGTCGCACGGCGGGCCGGCCGGGACGGTGATCACCGTCGAGCACGTATTTGCCAATGTGCCGGCGCGCCTGAAGTTCCTCAAGCAGGCCGCCACCGAAGCCGGACACATCCAGCAGATCGTGACCCGTTTCGCCCTCGCCTACCCTGAGCGCCGCTTCAACCTGGTCAGCGACGGCAAGCTGCTCTTCCAGTCCACCGGCAGCGGCAAGCTGGTCGACGTGCTCGTGAAAGTGTATGGGCTGGAGATGGCGCGGGGGATGATCGACATTGGAGAGCGGGAGAGCGGGAGAGCGGGAGAGGACGGGGACGAGAATCATCTCGATGAGACGCTCACCCACTCACCCGCTCACCCGTTCACCCATTCTCAGAGCATCCGCGTCAGCGGCTATGTGGGCGCGCCGGCGCTGCACCGCAGCCATCGCGGCTATATCACGCTTTTCGTCAACCGGCGCTGGTTCCAGGACACCTCCATCGCCTACGCCGTGATCCAGGCCTATCACACGCTGGTGCCGACGGGACGCTACCCGGTGGCAGTCATCTTCGTTGAGATCGACCCTGCAGAGGTGGATGTCAACGTGCACCCGACCAAGGCCGAGGTGCGCTTCCGCGACAGCGGCGCGGTCTTCGGCGCGGTGCAACGTGCCGTCCGGCGAGCGCTGATCGATCAAGCGCCGGTACCGCAGGTGAGCCTGGGGCAAGAGCCAACCGGCGACCCGGCCGCCTTCCGCCCAGCGCAACTGAGCTGGGATCAGATGGCCGGCTGGTCGGAGCGCCGCGACGCGCTGCTCGGTGCAGGCGGCAGGGAGCAGGAGGCAGGGAGCAGGAGGCAGGGAGCAGAAGCGGACACGCAGCCCACCAGCTTCCAGCTTCCAGCTTCCAATCTCCAATCTCCGGTCTCCAATCTCCAATTTCCATCCCTCCTCCCGCTGCTGCGCGTCGTCGGCCAGCTCGGCGCGACATACGTGGTTTGCGAGGGGCCGGACGGCATGTACCTGATCGACCAGCACGCAGCCCATGAGCGCGTGCTCTATGAGCAATTCCTCGCCGAACGGGCGGCGCAAAAACTGGCGATCCAGCCGCTGCTCGAACCGCTCGTCCTCGATCTCAACCCGGAGCAGGCCGCGGTGGTTGCCGATGAGTTGGCGACGCTGGGTGAGATGGGCATCGCCATCGAGCCGTTCGGCGGCAGCAGCTACCTCGTGCGCAGCATCCCGGCCATCCTCAGCAAAGACAACCCGCAGAGCGCGCTGGTCGAGATCATCGATGGGCTGGCTCAGGGCGACGATGTGGTGGAGAACAGCCATGAGGCCGCGCTCGTGACGCTGATCTGCAAACGCGCAGCGGTCAAAGGCGGGCACGTGATGAGCACCGCCGAGATGCAGGAACTCGTGCGCCGGCTGGAAGCGTGCCACTCGCCGCGCACCTGTCCGCATGGCCGTCCCACCATGATCCACCTCAGCGCGACCGAGCTCGCGCGGCAGTTTGGAAGGATATGACGCCCCGGATTTCGCGCTTTCGCGGGGCCTGTGTATAATGTGGGGCGTTAGGTAAACTTAACGAGTAACGAGTGATGAGTAAGCCGGCTTGCGTGGCCGTATCCTTTACTCGTCTCTTGTTACTCGTTGCTTGTGTTACGGAGGCACACGTTGACTGAACCATTGATCATCACCACCACGCCGCGCGAAGACCGTCAGATCGGCATGACCATTCAGTTGGGGCCGGAACGCACAGCGCAGGCGATCCATCGAGCTGCGCGCAAGGTTGCCGGGAAGGCGCGCATCCCTGGTTTCCGCCCCGGCAAGGCGCCCGATGCGACGGTGCTGCGCACGTACGGCCGCGAGGCTGTGTTGAGCGAGATCATGGACGACCTGGGCGAGGAAGTCTTCAAGGAAGCGCTGGCGAGCGAGAAGATCGAGCCGTTCGGCCAGGCCGGCCTGGAAGACATCAAAACCGATCCGATCATCTTCTCGCTGGTCATCCCTCTGCAACCGACGGTCGAGCTTGGCGATTACCACACGATCCACATCGACGAGCCGACGGTCAACGTCACCGAGGCCGATGTCGAGAAGCTGCTCGAACAGGCCCGCGAAGCGCGTGCCGCGGTGGATGTCGTTGAGCGAGCCGCACAGATCGGCGATACGGTGGTGGTGGACATCACAGGCACGGTCGACGAAGACACCATCATGGACAACCATGATTGGGAGTTGGTGTTGAAGGGGGACGGCGGCTGGCTGCCCGGCTTCGACGAATCCTTCGTCGGTATGTCGGCCGGTGACGAGCAGGACTTCACCCTGACCTATCCCGAAGATTCGGCGTCGCGCTACAAGGGGCAACCGGCGACCTTCCACGCCAAAGTATCTGCCGTGAAGGCGCAGGTCAAGCCTGAGGTGGATGATGCCTTCGCTAAATCGCTGGGCGACTACGAGAGCGTGGCCGACATGCGCGCCAAGCTCCTCGAACGCCTGACCGAAAGGGCGCAGGCCGAGGCCACCGAGAAGCTGAACGACGAGGCCGTCGAGGCGTTGATCGGCGGCGCCACCATCGTCTATCCGCCGAACGCGGTCGAGGCTGAAGTCGACAATGCGATGCACGATATCGAGCACCGGGTCGGCGACGCCGGCTACAAACTGGAAGATTATCTGCGTCTCCAGGGCATGACAGTGCAGAGCTACCGCGACCGCCTGCGGCCGCAGGCCGAGCAGCGCCTCAAAGGCCGCCTCGCCCTGGCTGAGCTGGCGGAGCAGGAGAAGATTGAGGTTTCGCCGGACGAGGTCGAGGCAGAACTCGATCGGATGGTCGGACTGGTCGGCGACAGCGAAGAAGCGGCATCCACCCGTGAGGTGTTCGGCTCGGACACCGGCCGCGCCGTCATCCGGCAGGATCAGTTGACGAAGAAGACGCTGGCAAGACTGCGCGAAATCGTCACCACCAGCCCTGCGCCGGCTCAGCTCGAGGCATCAGAGACTGACGAGTCCGGAACAGAGGCGGCGGAGACTCCGGCGGCGGGCGAACCTGCGGGGGCCGATGCAGATGGCGAAGCAGCGACCGAGTCCACCCAGGATGCCGCCACAGCAGCATAGAAGAGGCCGGCGTTGCTCCGCAGCGGGGCAACGCCGCGCTTTGCAGCAAACGTAAGGGCGAAAACAGCTTCCATGCCGAATATGGTGTAGAGTCCGTGGGCAACGCGTTTGCGTTGACAGAGACTCACGAAAAAGAGGGAACGTTCTATGAGCAACACCATCCTGACGCCCCAGTCGCTCATCCCGATGGTCATCGAAACCACCGGCCGCGGCGAGCGCGCGTATGACATCTACTCGCTGCTGCTGCAAAATCGCATCATCTTCCTG
>JALOOE010000035.1 GCA_025454565.1 Anaerolineae bacterium | reverse complement strand
CGTACCAGCTCGCGCTCCAGCAATCGGGTGATGTGGCCGCGGGTGTTGTTGTGTGTGGCGTTGGTGATGCCGAGCCGCGCCGCGTGCTGCAGCAAGCGATAGCCGGGGAAGTCGTGGCCTAGCGGCGCGTGGTAGTGTTCCGACTTGGTGATGAGATAGAGCCGGCCGTCTTCGCCCATGCGGTAGAAGCCCATGCCGCCGATCGGGCTCATCTCCAGCCTGGTGGCCTTATTGACCGGCAGGTTGGCTGCGCCGGGTGAGGATGCGGCGTAGCCCGGCACAACGCGCTGGCCAACGTCCGGCAGGAGTCCATCGAGGCGCGCCGCGTACTCCGCCGGGAAGAAGTCCACCTGCTCTTCTCCGATGGCACGGTAGTCGGCGATATCACCACCTTCCAGAAACGCCCTGGCTTCGCACAAAGCGGCGACGTACTCAACGCCGACCAGATCGGCCAGCGACAACCTGACGCTTTTGAGCTGGATGCGTTTGGCTTCCATATCATCTCCTCGCCTGCGGCAGGCGTTTGGACGTACAACTTTTGAGGCAACCTGACACCCAGGCCGATTCAAGAAAACGATCGATCATAAACGGACGGAACCAGAATCGAAACGCAAATATGACAAATCGAAATGTTAGGCGTGGAGCCACACCTGGCTGCCTCGTTGCCAGATGCTTTCCAACCAACACGCATCGACATCGATCAGCGGATACACGGAGATCCGCCGTCTAGTCGGGCATCCGCCCCCGGTTTGCATGTCTCGCTCGAACGCTTATCCAGAGCGACGTGCAGTCGCCAGTGCCAGGGTCAAACTGCAACAGTGCGCACCAATATGGACTTATGAGGCAGCTCGTCCGGCCCAGGAAAGTTGAAGTTCGAGTATGCAATGATGGCCGTATGGTCATCCAGCGCCAGCAAATCGGAGTAGGAGCAAGTATCCTTGCTCAACACGCCTGGTTCAACGACTGTGACCCGTTCGCCCCAGGCGTGTCCGGTCGGATCATGGGTGGCTCGCACAAAGAGGCCAGGCCGGCCGTACGCCGCCAACGATACCCCGCAGCGTAGATCCACCACTGCGGGCCACACGCCGCGATCGTCAAAGACCTGCGGCCGTCCCCAGGACATCCCGCCATCCTGCGAATAGGCTGCGTACATCGGACCGACGCCATTGCCGTCGGTAGTGCGCAGAAAACTCATCAGCGATCCGTCGGCCAGAAACGCCAAGTTATTCTCCGTGAAACCGTCGCGCTTGTCCCAGGCTGGATCAGCCAGCGGGTCGGGCTGGTAGGCGATTACACTATGCAGGTCCCACGTATGGCCGTGGTCCACGGAGCGCAACAGATGCACTTGCCATTTGTCTGTCAACACATTGTCCGGCGCGTGGAACCCATAATTCAAACCCCACAGCACACCATCCGGCGCCAGGCGCAGGCGCCACACCCAGGGGAAGGTGAACATCCCATCACCCGCCCAACGCACCTCACCTGGGAAGCGCACTGTCGCTATCTCTTCCAACCAGTCGTTGCTCCCAACCGGAAGGCGCCGGAAACGCCAGCCTTCCCGCAAATCCGCTGACAGCTCATCTGGCCGGTAAACGGCATAGGTCGAGCCGTAGGTACCTTTGCAGGTGCCAAGAGGCTCCGGCAAAACCAAATCGGAGACGGGTCGAGAGCGCAACGTCACTGTGCGTAGGCGGTCGCCGTTCGGGAGCAGCAGGCCGCCAGTCGCAGGCTCATCGGGAATTGCCTGCCACGAGCGGCCACTATCATAAGAGACGGCGTGGCCTTTGGGCAGGCCATAAGCCTTGTACGCATCCGCCTCCAGATGGTAGCCGACATGCAGACCCCCATCGGCAAGACGCTCGATATAGGGAAACTGCCAGGGGCCCCAATGGCAGATATCGGCTGGCCCTTGGGCAACAAGGACGGGATCTCCCAACGTGATCCTGGGCGATGTGGTGATCATGCCTTGCCTCTTGGTGGTTGTCATGAAGCTTCGCAGATCGCGACGCTGTGATCTGTGATCAGTCCAGTGCCGGAAACTGCGCGCGGACGTTCATCTCAGAGTAGCTCCGGTGATTGGTGAGATGGTCGAATTTCATGGCGTATTCGGTCACCGGAAGATGACTATAGGTTTCGTTATACATCCGGCAGAAGCCTTCAGCGAAGTTCACGCCGGCGGTGCGACCTTGCTCACCGTTCCATGATTCGATCAGCTTGCGGGCGAAGTTGCCGTTGTAGCCCTGGCTGACGAACTGGTCCATCGCCGCGATTTTCAGGCCCACCACGCTCGTGATATCAACGAAAAGATCATTGCGGAGACCGCCCAACGAGAGGACGTCACGCGTAGTCACCGGCAGCTTGGTGAAGAAAACCTGCTTGACCGTAGTGGCGTGACGGCCATCAAGATTCCGCAGGTACATACCGACCTGGCGCAGCGCCGTCAACAAGGTGATCGATGCCACTGTATGAGGATCCGGCATTGCGGCGTTCATGGGATAATCCATCAGGATCATGTCCGGCGCAACATCGGCGATGATACGGGCGACGCGCTCTACCGTTTCACGCTCCACCGCTACGCCATCATCTTCCTGGTCGAGAGCGATGATCCGTTCGATGCCGAGAATGTGAGCCGCCCGTTCGAGCTCTCGCCGTTTGACGTCGATGATCTCCTGGCGCGTCAACTGCACGATCGCCTGCTCGGGGTTCGCCTTACGCCATTCCTCCTCGTAGATGTTCGGGTGGATGCGACCACCGTGAGTCATGGAGAGGATCGTAACCTCGTCGCCACGTGCGACATGCAAGGCGAGGGTGCCACCACAGTCGGTAATCGCATCAGCTGGATGAGCGTAGGCAGCGAGTAGCTTCACGTTCCTGGCTCCTTCGGTGCGCGGCATTGAACATCCACAGTCTACCACGCTCAATCGATCCTGTCAACGTTCATTCGGACGTTCATATGCGCACTTGACAGATGATATGTTTGAATGTAAACTCGACCCTGACGCTTTTGAGCCTCCTTTCGCAAGTGTTCTGTTACGTCTTTGACCGGTCACCATTGAAACAAGGGACAAGGCGACGCGCTAATGACCTCAAAACACCTTCATTCCCAGCATGGCATCATTTGTCGGCTCGCGGACGACCCGCGCGGCTACTTCGGTTGGCCGTCTGTGACGCGCACGGAGGACGGCGCGCTGCTGGTAGTCAGTTCTGGCCTGCGCTCTGAGCACGTGTGCCCCTGGGGCAAGACAGTGCTGAACGCCAGCCGCGACGATGGCCGAACCTGGACTATACCGCAGGTGATCAACGACTCCCCCATCGATGATCGCGATGCGGGGATCCTGTCGCTGGGCGACGGCAAGCTGCTCGCGAGTTGGTTCACCTCAGACACGCGCAAATGGGCAGTGGACGGACGGCGACGAGGCTGGTTGAACGAGGAAAACGACGCGGCCTGGCAAGCGACACTTGCCACCTGGACAGACGAATTGGTAGATCATCACCTCGGCTCCTGGGTGATGCTGAGTGGCGATGCCGGCGCCAACTGGGAGCCACCGATCCGCGTACCGGTGACCGCACCGCACGGCCCAGTCCTCCTACAGTCTGGCGACCTCATCTACTTCGGCAAAGAATACATTACGGATTGGTCCCAGCGGGGCAAGGGCGCGATCATGGCGGCGCGAAGCAGCGACGGCGGCCGTACCTGGACCGCGCAGGGGGCGGTTCCGCTCTACGCGGGCAGTGTCGAGGCAAACTACCACGAGCCGCACGCGGTAGAACTCCCATCGGGCAAACTACTGGGCGTGATCCGGGTCCAGAGTTTCGGCCCGGATGCCGATGTGACCAAACTGGGGCTGGTAGATTTCAGCATGGCGCAGACCGAATCTACCGACGGCGGGCACACATGGACGAGTGCCCAGCCCATGGGGTTCCATGGTTCGCCGCCCCACCTGCTGCGGCACTCATCGGGCGCGCTTGTCCTGACGTATGGCTATCGCCTGGCGCCCTTCGGCCAGCGGGTCGCTCTGAGCTGGGATGACGGCGCGAACTGGGATCACGATTGGATCATTCGTGATGACGGCCCCGACGGCGACCTGGGCTACCCCGCCACCGTCGAGCTGTCGGACGGCAGCCTGTTCACCGTCTACTACCAGAAAGTAGCGGAAGACCGCAAATGTTCGCTGCTCTGGTCGCGCTGGCAACTGCCATGAGAATCACCCTGTAACGCAATCCGCTTGGATTGCCGTTCCTGCGCCACGAGCCAGCCGGCGGCTTAGGGTGCATTTCCGTCGGGAATTATGCCGCACGCGGCATAGGCAACTGTCATGAAGGCTTCGGCTGTCCAAGCCGGACGAAAGGAGATGACGAAAGAATCTAGCACCCGGAAGGTGATTGAAGCATCATCGTTCACCCCACACATGGGCCAAAGGAGGAACCTCAGATGCGTCCGTCTCGAAACCGACCCGAATTCGTCGCCGTCAGCCTGATCGTCCTGATCAGCTTGCTGCTCAGCGCATGCGCGCAACCTGCACCCACGCCGGCGCCTGCCGCGCCAGCGGCCACCGCAGCGCCCGCGTCCACCAAGGCGCCTGAACCAACCAAAGTCGCAGAGCCGACCAAAGCGGCGGCGCCGGCCGCCACGAAGGCGCCTGAGCCAACGAAAGCGCCTGAGCCGACCAAGGCCGCTGCGGCCGCTCCTGCTGGGGCCAAGCAGATGATCTTCGCCTCTGCGGCGATGCCCACGAGCCTCAACATCTTCAACATGCCGGGCGGCCAGTGGATGAGATATTTCCGCTTCGCCTTTGGCCGGCTCACCAATCTGGATGTAAACAACAAGATCGTGCCGGACCTGGCCGAGAGTTGGACTATCAGCCCGGACGGCCTGACCTACACGTTCAAACTCCGCAAAGGCGTCACCTGGCATGACGGGCAGCCCTTCACCGCCAAGGATGTCGTCACCACCTTCACCTTGCACTGCACGAAAGATATCGGCTCGAACCGCGTCCAGGTGCTTAAGAATATTGTGGACTGCCAGGACTACTACGACGGCAAAAAGACCGAGATGACGGGAGTCAAAGCCATTGATGAAAATACCGTCGAGATCAAGGTCGCCAAGCAGGATGCCGTGTTCTTCTACAGCATCCCCGACATACCGATCGCTCCGGATCACGTGGTCTCAAAGATCAAGCCGGCCGACTTCGTCAAGAGCGACTTTGTGCTGAAACGGCCGTACCCCGGCACCGGCCCGTACATCATCAAGGAGTATAAGCCGGATGACTCCATCGAGTTCGAGGCGAACCCCAAGTACTTCGGCGGCGCGCCCAAGATCCCAAGCATCCTTGACAAGAAAATCCCGGACCCCAATACCCGTCTCCTTGCCTTTGAGAAAGGCGAAGTCGACATCATCGACGGCTTCCCCGCTGCCGAGTACGATCGCGTCATGAAGATCCCCGGCGCGCAGCCCGTGCCGGCGCTAGGCACCATCGGCGCGTGGTGGATAAACTATGCCACGGACAAGCCCAACAAGGATGACCCCAAGTATAAGGCAATGCGCACGCCCGAGTTCCGTCAAGCGTTCGCCTATGCCATTGACATGGCGGGCTGGGCCAACATCTCCTCCGGCGGCCATCCCGATATGGTTAACCTGCGTAACTGCTATTGGGTGAGTGGCATCTTCGGCGTCGGCGAGTGCGATAAGAGCCTGAACACCTACGCCTACAACGAGGCCAAGGCCAAGGAACTTCTCAAAAAGATCGGCTGGGATCCGAAGTGGGAGCTGGACTACGCCGCTCACACCGCAACCGTCCCCGCGGATGAAGCGGTGCAGCAGATGCTGGCGAAGGTAGGCATTAACGTCAAGCTGCGCGGCATCGATCCGGCCGTCTACATCGATGAAACCTATCAGAAGGGCAACTTCGATATCACGACGATCGGGCTGGGCGGCACGGCGAACATGATCGACTTCTACTATCGCTTCCGCTGCGGGAATATCTACAATAAGGATACCTGTCCGAATTGCTATAACATGATCCGTTACTGCAACCCCGAGTTCGACAAGATGATCACCGAGGCACTTAACAGCGCGGACCCGAAAGTGTACGAGCCGTTGATGTCCAAGATGACCAAGCTGTGGAATGAGGAACTGCCGTTCGTCATCAACTCGCAGAACAAGTACTTCCGGATGGTCGGTCCGAAGGTCGACGCCAAGACGGTCAAGATCGGACTCGGCTACAACTGGGAAGACATCCATCTCTGGGCGTTCAAGTAAACGCACCCTCAGCGAGCCCAGGCAGCGCTTGTACGCTCGCTCCCCCGACTCCTGGCGACAGCGGTTCGGTCGTCAGGAGTCGGAGCATGTAGTCGCATAACATGACCAAATACATCATCCGCCGGATACTCATCTCAATCCCGGTCCTCATCGGGATCACCCTCATCACGTTCATGGCCTACAACCTGGCGCCCGGCGACCCGGTCGCAGCCATGATCGATCCTACGCTGCCCATGTCGGGCGAAATGATGCAGAAGCTCCGGCAGGAATATGGGCTGGATCAGCCGCTGCCCGTGCGCTATCTTATCTGGTTGCGCGAGGCGTTGAAAGGCAACCTGGGGTATTCCTTTGCCAGCCGCCGGCCCGTCTGGCAGGTGATCCTCGAGCGCGTGCCCGCCACGATCCAGCTCACGCTGGCAGCGCTCCTGATCGCCCTGGCGCTGGGCATCCCGTTGGGGGTCTATTCTGCCTTACACCAATATTCAAAACTCGATTATGTGCTGACTTTCCTCGCCTTTTTCGCCGTGTCAGTGCCCGCCTTCTTCTTTGCATTGGGCGCAATCTATATCTTCGCGTTACGACTCGATCTGTTCCCGACTCACGGCATGAGCACACCTGGCGCCGCATACCCGTTTTTCGACCGCATCTATCATCTGATCCTGCCTGCCACAGTCCTGGGGATCGAACGGATCGCCGGCTTCTTGCGCTATACCCGTTCTTCGGTCCTCGAAGTGTTGGGGCAGGACTTCATGACCACGGCGCGTGCGAAGGGCTTGCGGAACAAGACAGTATTTTGGACGCACGGCTTTCGGAACTCCTTGCTTACGCTGATCACGATCATCGCGTTGAGTATCCCGGGACTGTTCGGCGGCGCGTTCATCATCGAATGGATCTTCGCCTGGCCAGGCATGGGCCAGCTCGCCATCGCTTCTATCAATGCCCGCGATTACCCGACGCTGATGGGCACAGCCCTGATCGGCTCCATCCTGGTGTTGATTAGCAGTCTGCTGGCCGATATCCTATACGCTGCGGCCGACCCACGCATCCGGTTTTCGTAGGGACGTGATTGCGTCCACTTGGCATGAAACACGTCTTCAATGTGATGCAATTCCATTATGACAACTTCCAATCCGTCCGCCATCGATCGCCAACCGCTTCAGGGTGAGCGCCGCCACAGAGCCGCCACACCCGGACGGCGGTTCTTGCGCCGCTTCCTGCGACATCGGCTGGCCGTCGCGGGCGCAATCCTACTCATCATTCTCATCATAGCCGCCATCGCCGCACCCGTGGTCGCTCCTTACGATCCTTTGGCTATCGATGCGCGCGCCTTGCGCAAACCGCCTACCCCCACACACCTGTTGGGAACCGATGACACAGGGCGCGATGTGTTGAGCCGGCTGATCTGGGGCGCACAGATCTCCCTGGCCGTAGGACTTGTTGCAGCCAGCATCAGCGTCACCATCGGCACCCTGATCGGGTTGGCGAGTGGGTTTCTGGGCGGCAAAGTGGATTTCTGGCTCATGCGCTTAACGGACGTGGTGATGACGATCCCGACGCTGATCATCATCATCAGCCTGGTGGCGGTGCTCGGCCCGAGCATCTATAACGTGATGTTCGTCATCGGCATCTTCGGCTGGGCGGGCATTGCGCGTCTAGTGCGAGCAGAAACACTGAGCCTGCGTGAGCGCGACTTCGTCACGGCCAGTCGTTGCGTCGGCGCGGCTTCCAGGCGGATTATGTTCCGTCACATTCTGCCCAATGTCACCGCGCCGATCATCGTCGCCGGCACCTTCGCCATCGCGGGCGCGATCCTCGCCGAGGCGAGCCTGAGCTTCCTCGGCATCGGTGTCCGCCCCCCGACCCCCACGTGGGGGAACATGCTCAACCGAGCGCAATCGCTCACTGTACTGGAAAGCATGCCCTGGCTGTGGCTGCCTCCCGGTCTGATGATCACCCTCGTCGTCCTGAGCATCAATTTTCTGGGAGATGCACTGCGCGACGCACTGGATCCGAGGCTGTTGAACAAGTAGATGAGGAAGAGCGCGGCATGAAACCAGGCGTGATCTACAACCAGGACTGCACTGAGTTTTTCGTGGTGAACCCGCCGGAGACAATGAGCGGCGAGTTGGTGGATACATTCGTGGACAGCTTGGCCGCGGCGGGCGTCTCGGCGCTCTTCAGCAACCCGTCGGGACAGCGAGTCAACTATGCGAGCGCCGTGCGAGAACCGTATTGGCTGGGCTACGACCCCGACGGCCCGGACAACCAACCGTTCTTCGACGGCTACCCAAAGGAGCGGCTGCCTACCATCCGCCCTCTGCTCGACGGCATGCTGCGACTCGACCGCCTGGGTGTGGACTTCCACGCGCGCGCGCTGGCTCGCTGCCATCATCACAGCATGGAAGGCTGGATCAGCGTCCGCATGAACGATGTGCACGACGTTGACCTGCGGACCAGTCCGCAACTCGACACCTTCTGGAAGCATAACCCCGCCTTCCGGCGCGTGCCCTATCGCTTCAGCCGCTGGTTCGATCGACAGTTGGACTATGCCCGACCCGAAGTGCGCCAGCACTACTGGGCGCTCCTGGAAGAGATCGTCAACCGCTACGACCTCGATGGTATAGAACTGGACTTCATGCGCTTTCCCTATCATTTTCGCATCGGGCGGGAGTTGGAAGGGGGAGCACTGGTGACGGGTTGGCTGCTTGAGGTGCGAGGCCTGACCGATGCCGCTGCTAAGCGGCTAGGCCATCCGGTGCGCTTGGGGGTGCGCGTTCCCGCTGAACCGGAAACCGCCCGCCAGATGGGATTGGATGCAGTGCGCTGGGCCCGCGAAGGACTGGTCGATCTGGTGACGGTCGCGCCGTTCTGGGAGACCAGCGACTTCAATATTCCGGTGCGCCTCTGGCGGCGCTTGCTGGATGGCACTGGCGTGAGTCTGGCCGGCGGCCTGGAGATCCTGGTGCGAGGACACCAATCTGGCACGTTCTCATACCAAACGCCGGAGACCGCGGCGGGCGCTGCGATGGCTGTGCTCTATGGCGGCGCCGACCACGTCAGCCTGTTCAACTTCTTCTACGACATGCCCGGCCAGCCCACCGGTATGTGGACACAGGTCGCCGCCGAGCGGGTCTTGCGGGCAATGGCCTCAGCCGAAAGCCTGAATCCGCTGCCGAGGCGTCACTTGCTGACTTACCGCGACACGCGTGCTCCCGGCGAAGCGAGCAATGAGACGCTGCCGCAGACCGGCACGCTGGCGACCTTCCGGCTGGCGACCGGTCCGCAGCCGGAAGGTCGCCCCGTAAGCGTTGTGCTCGGCTTTGTGCTGCCCCAGGACAAAGCGACCCATTTCACGCCGCCTCGCGTACGCGTAAACTCCGTGCTCTGCACCACCGTTCCGCAAGTCCAGGGCGCGTCGGTGGTCTACCTCGTGCCAGCGGAAGCCCTGGGCGACGAGTTGCACGCCATCGAGGTCGAAAGCGCTAATGACAGACCCTTCACAGTGAACTGGGTTGAAATGAGCATTGGTCCGGGGCCCATCACCCACATACCGAGCGACAATCATCCGCTTCGGCGTCATCGGGTGCGGGCTGATGGCGCGCGAGTTCGCCAGCGCGACCCAGCGCTGGGGACACTTGCTGAATATGGATGTCCGCCCGAAACTGGTGGCCATCGCCGACACCAAACCCTCCTGCCTGGACTGGTTCACCGACAATCTGTGCGACATCACCACCGCGGTCGCCGACTATCGCGAGTTGCTGGCCAACCCCGATGTCGATGCGGTCTACTGCGCCGTGCCCCATCATCTACACGCGCAGATCTATGGTGACGTCATTCGTGCGGGCAAACATCTGCTGGGAGAAAAGCCGTTCGGCATCGACCTGGCTGCCAACGAGCGGATCCTCGCCGACCTGCGCGCCCAGCCCCACGTCTTCGCTCGCTGTTCATCCGAGTTTCCCTTCTTCCCCGGCCCGACCCAGATCATCAAGTACTGGCAGGAAGGCCGCTTCGGCAGGATCATCGAGGTGGAGGCCGGGTTCTGGCATTCAAGCGACATGGAC
>JALOOE010000575.1 GCA_025454565.1 Anaerolineae bacterium | reverse complement strand
CGACACCCCCACCTCCCACGCCGAGCATCTGTTCATTGCGAGGGAACTGCGACGGCTGGGCGTGCAGTGGGTCAGCCTGGCCCCGCGCTACGTCGGGCGTTTCGAAAAGGGCGTGGATTACATCGGAGATCTGGACGCGTTCGAGGCGGATTTCGCCGGGCACGCGGCCATCGCGCGCGCGGTCGGGCCGTACAAGCTGAGCCTGCATTCCGGGTCGGACAAATTCAGCGTCTATCCGATTGCGGCGCGACTGACGCGCGGGCTGGCGCATCTCAAGACCGCCGGCACCAGCTACCTGGAGGCGCTGCGGACCATCGCCGCGCTCGATCCGGTCTTCTTCCGGGAGATCTACGTCTTTGCCCGCGAGCGCTACGAGACCGACAAAGTCAGTTATCATGTCTCGGCGGAGCTCGGTCGCGCGCCGTTGCCCAAGGATGTGAGCCAGGCCGGTCTGCCAGGGCTGCTGGACCAATTCGATGCGCGGGAGATCCTGCACGTCACATTCGGCTCGGTGCTGCGCTGGCAGAATCCGGACTCGACCTTGCGCTTCTACCCGCACTTCATGGCGCTGCTGCGCTCGAACGGCGACGCGTACGCGGCGAACGTGAAGGCGCACTTCATCCGGCATCTGGCGCCGTTTGTTACGAGCTGACGAAGGACCAAAGACGCAGGACGAAACGCTGGCTCATTGGTCTTCCGTCCTTGGTCTTTCGTCTTGCGTCCACCTCCGACCATCACAGCAGAAGGGCTCAACCTCATGGACTTAACCGAAATCACCCTGACCTACAACTTCACCGGCCACACGGTCGTCATCACCGGCGGCGCAGGGATCCTGGGCGGCGAGATGGCATGCGCGCTGGTGGGCTGCGGCGCCAACGTCGCAGTGCTCGACCGCGATCCGAAGCTGGCTGACCGGCTGATCGAGCGCATCAAGATGATCGACAAACCGGGCATCGGGCGGCTCGCCGTGGTGTACGGCGACGTGCTCAAGAAGGAGACGCTGCTTCAGGCCGAGGAGATCATCCGCGCGGAGCTGGGCACGGTGGACGCGCTGATCAACGCAGCCGGCGGCAATCGACCCACCGCCACCACCAGCCCCGACCTGAGCTTCTTCGATCTGCCCGACGATGCGCTGCGCGGCGTCTTCGATCTGAATCTGCTCGGCACGATCATCCCCAGCCAGGTCTTTGGCCGGGGCATGGCCGAGCGCGGCGAGGGCGCGATCCTGAACATCTCCTCGATGAGCGCGTTCCGGCCGCTGACGCGCGTGCTGGGCTACTCGGCGGCGAAGGCCGGCATCAGCAATTTCACGCAATGGCTGGCCGTGCACATGGCGAAGGAATACTCGCCGCGCATCCGCGTCAACGCCATCGCGCCCGGCTTCTTCCTCACCGAACAAAATCGCTATCTGATGACCGACAAGGAAACCGGCGAGCTGACCCCGCGCGGCAAATCCGTCATCGCGCACACGCCGATGGGCCGCTTCGGCTCACCCGACGAGCTGCTCGGCGCGGTCATGTGGCTGCTTTCGCCGGCCTCGTCGTTCGTCACCGGCGTGGTGATCCCGATTGACGGCGGCTTCGACGCGTTCAGTGGGGTGTGAAATGAAAGCTCTCGTCTATGAAGGCCCGTGGCAGATGCCGCTGCGGGATGTGCCCGTGCCGGAACCAGGCCCCGGCGACGTGATCGTCAACGTCAAGGCGGTCGGTGTGTGCGGGTCGGACGTGCACGGGTTCACCGGCTCGACGGGCCGGCGCATCCCGCCGATGGTGATGGGCCATGAATTCAGCGGGATGATCTCGGCGGTCGGTGAGGGTGTGACCGGCCACAAGCCCGGCGATCGCGTGGTCGTTCAGCCGATCATCACGTGCGGGCAGTGCGCCAACTGCCTGGCCGGGATGCCGAATATCTGCACCAACCGCAGCGGCGTGGGGATGATGCGGCGCGACGGCGCGAACGCCGAGGCGGTACGCGTGCCCGAGCAGCTCCTCTATGCGCTGCCGCCGGAGGTGCCGTGGGAGCAGGGCGCGCTGATCGAGCCGCTGGCGGTCGCCATGCACGCCGCCAATAGCAGTCCGATCCGCCTGATGGACACGGTGGTCATCCTGGGCGCAGGCACCATCGGGCTGCTGACACTGCTTGCCTGCCGGCTGAAGGGCGCGGGCTCGGTCATCGTCAGCGATCTCAGCCCGCACCGGCTGGAGGTTGCCCGCCAACTCGGCGCCGATGCAGCCGTGAACCCGGCGAAGGAAGATCTGGGCGAGATCGTGCGTAAGCATGCCGGCCCCGCAGGGGCGCCGATCGTGATCGAGGCGGTCGGCATCACGGCGACGGCGAAGCAATCGTTGGAGCTGGTCAAGGCGGGCGGTCACGTCACCTGGATCGGCAACGCCGCGCCCACCATCGAGATCGGCATGCAGCAGATCGTCACGCGCGAGATCACGGTGCGCGGCGTCTATGCCTTCAATGTCGAATTCGGCCGCGCCATCGAGGCGATCCGGGCGGGTCGCGTGGATGTGACGCCGATCATGGAGCAGATCGTGCCGCTGGAGGCTGGCCCGCAGGTCTATCACGACCTGGCGAAAGGCACGTTGGACGCGATCAAGGTCGTGTTGACGCCGTGACGGAGAGTGGGAGAGTGGGAGAGTCGGCGATGCGCCAGCGCTCCCGTTCTCCCCTTCTCCCTTTCTCCCACCCGCAGTTGCCCGGAGCAAAGCTGTGACCCAACGTTATCGTCTGCTCTCCTACCCCCTCAGCGCCGCTTCTCCCGTCTGGCCCGGCAACCCGCCGTCGGCCCGGACCGAGCCGTTCAGCTCGATTGCCGGGGGCGGCAACTCGAACACGACGCTGCTGCATCTGTTCAGCCATTCGGGCACGCATCTGGACGCGCCGAAGCATTTCAACGATGCCGGCCCGGC
>JALOOE010000574.1 GCA_025454565.1 Anaerolineae bacterium | reverse complement strand
CCCTATGAGGAGAGCATCCACATTCCGCTGATCGTGCGCTGGCCCGGCCATCTCCCGGCGGGCAAAGTCGAGGATGTCTTGATCGGTGTCTCCGACCACGCGCCGACGCTGTTGGGCCTGGCCGGGGTGCCCGTGCCGGCCGAGATGAACGGCCATGACCTGAGCGGTCGCTTGCTGGGCGGAGAGGGTGCGGCGCCCGCGTCGGTTTTCCTGAACGAACATGCCTCGTTTGACCAGGCGCAAGTCTGGCAACCGTGGCGCGGGGTGCGGACGCAACGCTATACCTACGCCCGCTGGTTGCAGGGCGGCACACTGCTCTTCGATAACGAAGCCGACCCGTATCAGACACGCAACCTGGCCCTTGAGCCGGGGCACGAAATGGTGCTCACAGAGTTGGAAGCCGAATTGCAGGGCTGGCTGGCGCGGCTCGGCGACAAGTTCATGAGCGGAGAAGCGCATCTCGCGGAACTGGGCCAGACCGAGGAGTGGCAGATCCGCCAGGAGCACTTCTACGGCTTCAGCACGCGCAATTTCTGAGAGCGCCATGTCACGCACGCGCCCCAACGTCGTCGTCATCATGACGGACGAGCAAAAAGCGACCGCGCTGCCGATGTACGGCAACGCGTCCGTGCGCGCGCCGCACCTGACACAACTCGCAGCAGCGGGCGCGCGCTTCGACTGGGCGTTCGCCACCTGTCCGCTCTGCGTCCCAGCACGCGTCAGCCTGATGACAGGGCGCTATCCACACACCACCGGGTCGCGCACCAACCTGTTCCTGATGCGACAAGGCGAGCGCCATCTGCTGGACATCTTCCGGGAGCACGGCTATCGCACCGGGCTGGCCGGGAAAAACCACTGTTTCCGGCCGGAGGAGCTGGCGAAGTTCGACTTTCTACAGGAAGCCGGGCACCTCGGCCCGCTCGATCCCAAGGATGACGCCGCCGTGGCAGCCCGTCAGTGGCTCATTGACTCACAGGTGTTTGCCAGAGCATGGGGCGCGGAACGCAACCCACACCCGCCGGAGGCGTTAGGTACGGCCTGGATCACCGACCAGGCGATTGGGTTCATCGAGGAGAACCGGGAGCAGTCGTTCTTTCTCTGGTACTCGATTGCGGACCCGCACACACCGCTACAAACCGCCAGCCCTTATGCGGAGATGTACCCGCCACAGGACGTACCGCTGCCACCGCAAGACCCGGAAGAGATACGCACCAAGCCGGCCGCGCAGCAGCTCGATTACCGGATATTCGCGGCGGACAAAGTCACGCCGGAGATCATGCGCCAGGCGATTGCCATCTACTACGGCATGAACAGCTACATCGACGACCAGGTGGGGCGCTTCCTGGCACAACTGGACAGGCTCGGACTCGCGCAAGATACGATCATCGTCTACCTGTCGGACCACGGCGACTATATGGGCGAACACGGCATGATTCGCAAGAGCAAGGCGCTCTACGACTGCTTGTGCCGCATCCCGTTGTTTGTCCGCTGGCCGGGACGGATACAGCCGGCCGCGTACGACGATTTCGTCTGCATCGAGGACATCCTGCCGACGCTGATGGATCTGCTGGGGTGGGAGACGCCGGCGGGCGTCCAGGGGCGCAGCCTGGCGCCCCGACTCCTGGGAGGCGAATATCAAGGCCGCGAGGCGATCTTCGGCGAGCACGGGCTGGAGGGGGCGCCCTACCCGGCCACCACGGCGCTCCAGACGCCTGCCGGACCGCTGACGCCCGACTTTCACCACGGGAACAAGCTGGGGACGCGCGGCAGAATCAAGTCAGTGCGCACCCGCGACTGGAAGCTGGTACACTACGCCGGCCAACCTTATGGCGAGCTCTACGACCTGCGCGCCGACCCCTGGGAGATCTGCAACCTGTATGGCCAGCCTGCGCACGACGCAGTGGCAAACGAGCTGCGCGCGCGGCTGATGGACTGGATGATTGAAAGCGAAGACTGCCTGCCCCCGGCGCCGCCGGGCGATATGGGTGGGTGAAGGAACGCATCCTGAGTTTGGCGAAGGATGAACTTGTCGAGGATTGATGGATGGAGACACAGGACCCGCTCATCGAAGTGCGCGACCTAAAGACCTATTTCTTTCTGCGTGAAGGACTCGTTCGCTCGGTGGACGGCGCAACCTTCGCCATCGAACGCGGGAAGACCACGGGCATCGTCGGCGAAAGCGGCTGCGGCAAGAGCGTCACCGCCCAGTCGATCATGCAGATCGTACCCAAGCCGGGGCGCATCGTCGGCGGGGAGATCACGCTTTACTATGCCGGCGTCGAAGAGGACGAAGAGGGGGCCGTGTCCCCGGTCAAAATCACCGACCTTCCGCCGGAGGGTGCAGGGATGCGCGCCATCCGTGGGTCAGCCATCGGCATGATCTTCCAGGAGCCGATGAGTTCCTTCAGCCCGGTGCACACCATCGGCGACCAACTCAGCGAGACGATCCTGCTTCACCAACCGGTGAGCAAGAACGCTGCAAAAGGGATGGTGCTCGAGATGATGCGTCACGTCGGCATCGCGAATCCCGACCGCAACTTCGCGGCCTACCCGCACCAGCTCAGCGGTGGCATGCGGCAGCGTGCGATGATCGCCATGGCGCTCATGCTCCGCCCCAGCCTGCTGATCGCCGACGAGCCGACCACCGCGCTCGACGTGACAACCGAAGCGCAAATCCTGCGCCTGATGCGCCGGCTCCAGGCCGAGTTGGGCATGGCGATCATGTTCATCACGCACGACCTGGGCGTCATTGCGGAGATGGCCGACGACGTGGTGGTCATGTACTTGGGCCGCGTGGTGGAGTACGCCGCGGTAGACGCCATCTTTCACGATCCAAAGCACCCCTACCTGCGCGCGCTTCTGCGCTCGATCCCGCGCATCGGCGTGAAATCGGGTCGGCGTCTGCCGGCCATTGAGGGGATG
>JALOOE010000573.1 GCA_025454565.1 Anaerolineae bacterium | reverse complement strand
GCGACCTCCGGTTTGAGATCGGCGCCATGCCCCGGCGCATCGGAGAGGATCACCTGCCCGCGGTCGTAGGTGATGCCGCCCGCGATCGGGTCTTCGGCGTGCATCAGTGGAGAATCGAGGTCGGCGAAGATGATATTGGGCCGGGCCGACACGAGGTGCGCCGCCGCGCTCATCGCCAGCCGCGTCTCGACCATGCTGCCCACCATGCAGGGGATACCGGCGCCTTCGGCGATCGCATTGATTTTGAGCGCGGTGTGGATGCCGCCGGACTTCGACAGCTTGATGTTGAAGTAGTCGCACGCCCCCATGCCCGCCAGCCGGAGCGCGTCGTGATGGTCGAACAGCGCCTCGTCCGCCATGATCGGGATCGGGCTGGCGGTCCGCAGATGGCGCAGCGCCTCGATGTTCCAGCGGGCGACCGGCTGCTCGCAGTATTGGATGTTGAAGGGGGCCAGATCGTTGAGGGTCAACGCAGCCGTGGCCGGATCCCAACCCTGGTTCGCGTCGATGCGCAGCGCGACATCCGGCCCGACCGCCGCACGGATGGCGCGGATGCGCGCCACGTCATTGGCCCGGCCCGATCCCAGCTTGGCCTTGATCGCGCCGAAGCCCATGCGCCGGATTTCCAACGCATGGGCAGCCATCACCTCAGGCGTGTCGATGCTGATGGTCAGATCCGTGGCGAAGCTCCGCTTCTCTCCGCCCAGCAGCGCATAGAGCGGCAGCCCGGCAACCTTGCCCATTAGATCGTAGAGCGCCATGTCGAACGCGCTCTTGATCGTGGTGTTGTGGGTCAGGAACGCGTTGATCTCAGCCATGCGCGACTCGATCGCCAGCGGGTTCTTGCCGATCAGCAGTTGCGCCAGCGGCTTCGCCGCCTCCAGATCGGTCCCCTGGGTGTCGCCGGTGATGAACCAGAAGGGCGACGCTTCGCCCAGGCCATAGATCCCGTCGCCGGTGTGGATGCGGATCAGGACGTTTGTCGCCTCCGGCACCACGCCGAGCGCGATCTTGAATGGCTCGATCAGGCGGACGTTCAACGGACAGATGTCGATTTGGGTGATGATGGGTTCTTGCATGTTGCACTGGACCTTTCCGCTGCATCAACCGGTATGCGCAGCGAGTGATCGGCGATGGGGTGTTCGCAATTTTACACCCGGCCGCCGCGCCGGCCAAACCGGTAGAGCACGCTGCGGGCAAGAACACCCGGTGAGGTCGTACCTGGCGTACACAGCGGCTTTCCCGAACTTACTCGCAACCCAGTTTGATAAGCTGGTTTTTCCGAGGTGTGGCACGTATGTGTCCGCCTGTTGGGTCGCCGCGACCCGGTTCCTGTGCAACATGATCAGCCCCGCCCAGGCAGACCACACGATCATGCCTAGCCCAAAAACCATCACGATGTTCTCGGCCAAAGTCGGGATCAGCGTGAGGATACCCGCGATACCGAGAACCAGGCCAAGGTAGTTCAGTGCTCGGGTAAGCCCGCCCGTCCGCAAAGCGGCCACGCTCAGCAGCAGAACCCACAGAGTGCCGACCAGCGCGTTCCCGCTCTCGATCCCGTTTTCCACCGCCTCGAGCGCCGTCCAGGCCGTCGCCGCTTGCGCCGGATCGTTGCCGTAGAGGGTTGCGACGACACCGATGTTACGGAGCATGAGGTTGCCGCTGGCGATGATCAGCCCCGCCCAGATCAACCCGAAGACGGTGGCCGTCTGCATCAATGCCGGTGAGCGGCCCTTCAACCGCTCGTAGAGCGCCAGCACCATGACCACCAACGTGATGGCGGACCCCCAATACGTGATCAGATTCCACAGGTACACGAGGGCCTGGTTCTCGGCCAGGAACTTCAGGTACTGCTCGGGCGCGGCGTTCAGGAGGGGAAATATCAGGATCAGGCCCAAGATCAGACCCACCATGTAGGCTGCGGCGTGACCCAGCGCCGCAATGCCACCCCACTTCTGCAAATTGCTCAATGCCAGACTCCCGTTGTGGAGAGAGGTTGCGTTCCCTGCACGGCATATGCGAGCGCCGAGGGTGTGCGGCAGCCGACGATGGCCGGGGCTTCGCGGATCAAACCGTCGTTCGCAAGGGCCTCGACCATGAAGCGAGCGTAGTCCGGCAGCCGACGATGGCCGGGGCTTCGCGGATCAAACCGTCGTTCGCAAGGGCCTCGACCATGAAGCGAGCGTAGTCCACGCGGCGCGTCATGTTGCTCTTGAGGATGGGATCACCCACGTGCTGGCTCCACACGGGCAGGCCCTGGCTCTCGCCCTCTTCAAGATCGCTCCCACGTACGACCGTCCACCGGGTGTCACTGGCGAAAACTCGCCGGCACGCCTCCACCTGGTCGTCGATATCCACCAGGCGGGTCAGCCGCCCGACCCAGCGGGCGAGCTTCTCTTCGCGCTGCAGAGATGGCGGGTACACATCCTGGCCGTCGCGCGTGATGTGCCAGCCGCAGGAGAAGATCAGGCGCGCGCCCGGACGCGCGGTGTCGAGCACTGCCTGTGCCGTCCCCGACGCGTAGTGGTTCGCTCCCCAGGGAACCAGCACGGTGAGGACACCATCACACCCGGCGACGGCCTTCTCGATCACCGCGCGGTCATTCGTAGCGCCGGGAATGACTGTCATGCGCTCTCTGAAAGCATCGAGTTTACCCACGCTGCGCTCCCGACAGACGCCAACCACTTCGTAGCCGCGGTCCAGCGCGTGCTGCGCCATGTACCGGCCCAATTTCCCAGAAGCACCCACAATACAAACTCGCTTCATGATCTGGCTCCTTGTGCTGATTTGTCCGGTCAGGGCGGCCAATGCCGCGTTGCTTTGTGCGCAGTCGCCGCCGCCCTAACCGTCTGCGCTCAAGCGTCCGTCTTCAGGATGGTGCGCATTATCCCCAACGCCGGGGTTGTCTGCGCCTGAGCGGCCATCGTTTGGGATCCTTGTGGTGTATTGGGGTTCCAGATCGTGATGACGACACTGCCCCGCTTGTGCCCTTGCTCGACGTAGTGGTGCGCCTTGGCGGCCTGCGTCATAGGATAACATCCATCGACGATGGCCTTGTACTGCCCGGCTTCGATCAACCGCGCGATGAAGGTGAGGTCATCCGGTGTTTCGCTCGATAAGGCGCAGATCACTTGCTGGCCGCCCGCGATCTTCGTCCCCAGCATTTGCAGCAATTGCTTCATCTTGAAGCTGGCGAACAGATAGCGGCCATTGGGTTTCAGCGCTTTCCGGCCGCGGCCGAACGATGTCTTGCCCAGGATGTCGAAGATCACGTCGTAGGTTTCGCCACAGCGAGTGAAGTCTTCTTTGGTGTAGTCGATGACCGTATCTGCGCCGAGCGCTTTGACGAAGTCCAGGCCCGGCGTGCCGCACACCCCAGTCACTTCGGCTCCGTAGTGCTTGGCCAACTGCACTGCCGCCGCGCCGATGTTGCCCGACGCGCCGTTGATCAGCACCTTCTGTCCGGGCTGGAGGTTGACTGTGCGCAACAAGGCCAGCGCCGTCAGCGCGCCATAAGGCACGGCCGCGGCTTCCTCGAAGGTCATGGCCGCCGGCTTGAGCGCCAGCATCCCGTTTTCCGGCATGCACACATATTCGGCGTAAGCGCCCATCTGCTGCCCGCGATAGCCGAAGACGGCATCGCCCGGCTTGAAGCGAGTCACTTGCGCGCCCACGGCTGCCACCACCCCGGCGAACTCGTTGCCGAGGACGGGGTTATTCGGCCTTGTGAAGCCAAATGCCAGGCGCGCCCCCACCCAGAAGAGCAGCGGCATACTGAATTTGCGCGGCGTGACGCTCCTGAAATTGCGCGCGATCAGATCGCCGAAGTTGACGGCCGTGGCGTGGATGCGAATCAGTACTTCGTTGTCTTTCGGTGCCGGCTGCGCCACGTCGGCGACGCGCAGCACATCGGGCGATCCGTATTCGGTGTAGACGATGGCTTTCATCAGTTGGCTCCTATGTAAGTGCGGTAAGGCGAGCTGGCAACCCGCCTCACCGATTAATCAGCGTGACAATGGGGTTGTTCGACTGAGCGGCATGGTCGGCTCTACCGATCGTGCCGCGGCAACCGGCATCCGGCGCAGCAGGACAATGCCCACCCACATTGACCACACGATCATGCCCGGCCCGAAGGCCATGGCCAGGCTACCGTATAGCGCCGGGACGATCGTCAGCATGCCCACCACGCCGACAATCAGGCCGAACCAGTTCAACGCCCGGCTCAACTGGCCCGTGCGCAGCGCGGCCACGCTCAACAGCAGCACCCAGAAGCTGCCTACCAGTTCATTCCCACTGGTAATCCCGACCTCCACCGGCTGGAGTGCGGTCCACGCCGTTAGGGCTTGCGCCGGGTTTTGGTTGTACAACTCGGCGAGGACGCCAACGTCATGCAGCATGAGGTTGCCGCTGGCGATGATCAAGCCCGCCCAGATCAGGCCGAAGGCCGCCGCCGTCTGCGCCAGCGCGGGCGCGTTGGTCTTCAGGCGTTCGTACAGCGCCAGCACCATGATCACCACTGTGATCGCTGAACCCCAATAGCTGATCAAGTTCCACACGTACACCAGCGCCTGATTCCCCGACAAGAACCTCAAGTACCGATCCGGCGCGGCGTCCAGCAGGGGAAAGATCAGGGTGAGGCCGACAATCATTCCCACAACATAGGCCACGGCGTGAAGCAGCGCCGCCAGGCCGCCCGCTTTCTGCATACTGCTCATGTCCAAGCTCCTTCCTGAATGTGATTTCGAAAAATGTGAGTTGCCGCGTGCGCCGGCGCTTTCATGAACGACGTCATTTGCTTCCAGCGGACGGGTCGGATTCGACGCGATAGATCGCCAGCAAGGGCAGCCCCAGGCTGCGCACTTTCTTGAGCAGGCCGTACAGCGCCGCCTGATCGATCGCCGGGTCACATCACCGAACCACCCGGCCCAGCGATTGGGCAGGTGGCCCTGCAGGCGGATTTCGTAAGTCGCCTGCTCGTGGTGTGGAGAAATATCGAGATGGGTATCGCTCATGGTGCGCCTCGCCTGCTTTCAGGCATAGAATACCGGGGAATGTGGTGAGGCGTCATCACATCATGTGGTGATTGAAGTGGTGATTGATCCGCCGGAGGATGAGCGGAAAGTCAAAACCGGGCGGGTTGCGCCGGGGCTGAGGATAGGGGTGATCGGTTACATCAGACCAAGTTCTTCCGCACGGCGGACGGCCGTCCGCCGGCTGTTGACCCCGAGTTTGCCGTAGATGTTTTTTGTGTGCGTTCGCAACGTGTTCAGTGATACGCTGAGCCGGTCGGCGATCTCCGGGCCGCTTAGTTCCGTGCCAAGCAGTTTCAGCACGTCCAGTTCGCGCTCGCTCAGAGGTTCAGGAATCTCGGATTTTGCAGCTTGGATTTTCGATTGTGGTGCAACTGCCGGTTGTCCGAGGGCCGCCAGAATCTTCTCTGGGTATTCAGCCAACCGTTGACGTTCCTGTGGCGCTTGCTTCTCAATCCACAATCTGAAGTCCAAGAGCAACAGGCGCATCGGTTCGCCTTCGTCTACGAACAGTCGCACGTAACCCGCCGGTTCGGCGAGGGTCAAGGCACGTTTCAGCGAGGTGCTCGCCTCCGGGGTGTCACCCTGCGCACGGTGAGCCAGAGCATGCAACATCAGGATTTCGATCACGCTTCCTGTTCGATTGCCTGCTTCCGCTGCCAATAAGAGGCGATCCAGCAACCGCCGCGCATCACGGATCGATCCCTCATCTCGATCGCTCCGATACCGGGCGATGAGGACGCGCGCCAACGTGAGGTGCTCGCACTCGCGCAAGAAATGGAGATCGTCGTCGGGTCCCAAACCCTGCTCTCGCGCCCATGCGAGGGCCTCGCTGAGCTGGCCCCGCCTGAGCCACACGCGGGCCTTCAGCGCCGTGACCGGTTGATCGGGCAGCGGATTGCGCACGTACTGGCGTTCGGCCTCTTCCAAAAAGTTGAGCGCGCCGGACAGATCGCCCTGTGCGGCCAGCAAACGCGCCTGCGCCACCCCCAGTCGATGCGGCCAGCCGGTCAGCGCGGCCTGTTCACCCACCTGCTGGCTGGTCTTCAGATGCTGCGCGGCGCTTTCGAGATCGCCCTGTTCGCAGAGCAGCTCACTGAGGCCGCGGTACAAATCGGACGCGCCGATGGGCAGCGCCGTCTGATGTTCCGCGTGGCGCAGCGCATGGCGATAGGCGCTGACGGCCTCGCGCAAGCGGCCTTGCGCCAGCCAGATGTTCGCCAGGATGAAGGTGATGCCAAGCGCATTGGCGATCTCGCCGCCTTGCCACGCCGTCGCCTGAAAAGCCAGCAGTGAGCGTTCGGCGGCCGCCAGATCGCCGCTGGCGTAGGCGGCCAGTCCCGACAAACCGGTGGCCTGGGAACGCCGGATCGTATCATCCTCTGCGGCCAGTGCTAACGTCTGGCGGGCGTGCGCAAGTGTGCCGGGGATGTCGCCCAACGCCAGCGCGCGATAGGCGCTGGCACTGGCCAGCGCGGCGGGCAGCGCGCGATATTGCGCTTCGTCCACCACGACCATCTGGTCGGCGAGTTCGGGCGGCGGATCGATCCAGCGTTCGGCGGCGCGCAGCCACGACTCGCTGGCCTCCAATTGGCCGCCGTTCAGCAGCGCCCAAGCGTAACCGAGACAGAGCACCGGGTGGACGCGGATCAGCTCTGCGGGCAACTGCTGCGCCCATTGCAGCCACATCGCCGATTGGTAGGTGAGATCCATCGCCAGCCAGACGCGCTCGATCAGGTTCGCGGCACGCGCGTTGTCTTTGGCGATCAGGGCATGTTGGATGGCTTCCGCCGGCAGATCGTTCTCCTCGTACCAGATACTCGCCCGCCGATGCAGCTCGGGTATCCGATCAGCTTGCTCGTCGACCAGGCGTGCGTACAGCACATCGGCGAAGAGGTGGTGATAGCGATACCACCGGCGCTGATCGTCAAGCGGCACGATAAAGAGGTTGCCTTTCTCCAGAGTTTCCAACATTGCCTTGCCATCTTGCTGCCCGGTGACGGCATCGCACAGCGGGCCGCACAGTCGGTCGAGGATCGCGGTCTGCAGTAAGAAATCGCAGACACGTGCGGGCTGGCGTTGCAGGACCTCTTCCATCAGATAGTCCAGCACAAAGCGATGACTGCCGGTAAAGGCCTGGATGAAACTGACGGTGTCCGCTCGTCCCTGCATTGAGATCGCCGCCAACTGCAGCCCGGCGATCCAACCTTCGGTGCGCGCTTCGAGCGCGGCGATGTCCGCGACCGCGAGGTTTAATCCCATCACCTGGTTGAGAAAATCGGCGGCTTCATCGGGTGTAAAGAGCAAGTCGGAGGCGCGCAGTTCAGTGAGCTGACCGCGCGCGCGGAGGCGCGCCAGCGGGAGCAGTGGATCTTCCCGGCTGGCAATGACCAACCGGAACCGCGGCGGCAGATGATCGACAAAGAAAGTTAGCGCCTCGTCGATCGGCGGGGACTCGATCACGTGATAATCGTCGAGGACGAGCACCGCATCGCCCAGCGCGGCGAGATCGTTCAGCAGCGGCGTCAGCAGCACCTCGGTTGGCGGCGGCTGCGCCGACTGCAGCGCACCCAACGTCGCTTCGCCAACCGTCGGCGCGATAGTCTGCAAGGCTGCGATGAGATACGCCAGAAAACGCGGAAGGTCATTATCGTTTTGGTCCAGCGATAGCCACGCGCGCTTCCCGCCTCCACCCGGCGCG
>JALOOE010000572.1 GCA_025454565.1 Anaerolineae bacterium | reverse complement strand
TCGAGCGGCAGCGCGTCGTCGTGGAGCATCACCTGGCCGAGCGGATACGCGGCGGCGAAGCGGCAATCCGGGAAGCGGGGCAGGCCGTGGTTGGGCACAGGCGAGCCGCTGGCGCCCTCGTACTCGGCCAACTCCAGCGGGCCTTCGAGCAACCGCGCGACGGGCGGCGCGTTCTCGGCCGTTGCCACCAGCGCGAAGAAGGGGCCGACGCGCGCCACGGTCGGCGTGAAACCCTTCGCGGGCCGGTTGCACACCTCCCAGTCGCGCAGATCGCCGCGGCCGCCGAGCGAGACCGTGCCCGTGCCGATGCCGCCCAGCGGCAGCGCGATGCGGGCCAGGTGGTCGCGGTCGTAGTGTTTCAAGATGGGCCAGGTAGGTGAGAACATCGGGTTTGTCTCTTTCATTGTGGCGTCCAGGGCTCGACTTTCGCGCCGGTCGGTGTGAAGTGCACTGCGTTCGTCGTGATGATCGCCAGATCGTGTACGATGGCCGTCGCCGAGATCAGCGCATCGGGAAATGAAAGCTGGAGACCGGCGCGAGCCAGACGATAGATCAGCCGGCCGGCGAGATCAGCCACTTCATCGGTCACGGGCAGGTTGCGGAGCGAGTTGAGCAGGGCCATGGTCGTCGGTTCTTCGTGCACTTTCATGCCGGCGAGAAGCTCAGTCCGTGTCGCTCCTGAGATGTGCAGGTTATCTTGTTCGCCCCACTAAAGTAAGAACTCGGTGGCAGAGCCGCGCTTGCGCAAGTGAAGAATCAGGATGTTGGAATCGAGCAGCAGGTTAGCCATGAGATTCGGCCTCAGCGATGATCTCATCCCAACTGCGCGGCATCCATGTCTCACGCAGCCGGCGCACATAGCGGTCGATGTCTTCTGCCGTCATCAGATCAGGATGGTCTTCGTCCGACCAGGCGCCGCTTGACTCACGGATCGCGGTCAGTTGCCGCTCTCGGCGCAAGGCCTCCTCAGTTGCTTCAACAATGAACGCGTTGCGCTTACGGGCCGGCACTACCGATTCCAACAGATCGAGCACCGTTTCTGGGAACGTGACATTGATGCGCTTTTTGGGTGAGGCTGTAACGCCCATGGCTTTACCTCCTGACTTGGTGTATTTATATTACATCGAGCATCGGCGCGCGTCAATGATAGCGCAATTCAGCAAACTCAGGGACAAGTCTGCTCAAGGGTGAACGATGAGAGGGCTGGATCAGGCTCTGGACGACCGGAGATACGCACGAATTTGACCGGCAGCCTGAAAGGTGTACAATGAAGGCACGTAATTACGTGCCTCAGAGGTGTATCATGACTAGCTTAACTGCATCGGTCCGCATGAATGTGTTGTTGCCTGCTGAGGTAGCAAGCGACTTGCGGGAACGCGTTCCCGCAAGAAAACGCGCCCGCTTTGTGGCCCAAGCCGTGGAACGCGAGCTGCGCAGGCTGCGCCTCGAAACGGCCTTGGATGCCAGCGCCGGCGCGTGGGCAGATTTCGATCATCCGGAACTCAGCGACGGCCCGGCGATTGATAATTGGATTGCCGAGGGCCGCGCCCACCTGGATTGGGATCGCGCCGAAGAGGCTAAGTGATGCCAGCCTACCTGCTTGACAGCGGCATCCTGATCCGCCATTTGCGCAATCGCCCCGGCTACCACATGCTGGTTAAGCGTCTCAACAGTGCCGGCGATCTCCATATCTCCGCCTTCACGCGCGTTGAGGTGTTGCGTGGCATGCGGGAACACGAGCGTGAGCGCACCTTCACCCTGCTGGATGGTTTCGCCACACACGCTATTGATCGCGCCACCGCGGACCGGGCCGGTGAGTTGCTGCGATTCTGGCAGTCACGGGGCATCATCTTGGGTGGGCCGGATGCGATCATTGCAGCGTCGGCGCTCCAGGTTGGCGCTGCGCTGGTCACGACTAACGCGCGACACTTCCCGATGTCTGAGTTGATCGTGCTGGCAGCCGACGAGGACGGTCAACTGACCGCGGTCAACTGCTGAAGGCCCGGCCTCTGAATCCTCAGACAAGATGTTTCTTGAGCTCTGCCAGGAGCGCTTTCAGCGGCGCTTTGGCGAGCGCCACGCAGCGATCGGCCGCGCCGTAGGAGATGTAGAGGTCGCCGTCGTAGACGTAGCCGCCGACCGGGAAGACCACATTGCCCACGTCGCCGTACAGCTCGTAGTCTGTTTCCGGTTCGAGGATGGGATAGGGCAGGCGGGCGATGACCTGCGACGGGTTTGTCGCGTCGAGCAGCGCCGCGCCCGCCCGGTAGATGAACGGCTGATCGGGGAAGGTCTCGACCGCGTGGTAGATCAGCAGCCAGCCGTCCTCCGTGCGGAGCGGCGGCACGCTGCCGCCCACCTTGCCGCACTCCCACGGGAACGCGGCCCGCAAGACCGTCGAGGCCTCGACCCGCTGCGCATAGTCGGCCCAGTTGCGCAGATCGAGCAGATCCTCGAATGAGTCGAAGTAGTCGATCTGGATGTTCGGCGCCACGCGGTGCGCATAGCCGATCTTACCGTTGATGCGCTCCGGGAAGATGAAGGCGTCCTTGTCCCACGTGTAATGGTCCACGAAACCGAGCTTTTCGGCCGTGATGAAGTCTTCCGTGCGCGCAATGCCCACCCGCGCCCGATCGTGCCCCGCCGGCGCGACATCTTTATCCCAGCCGCAGTAGACCAGGTAATACGCGCCCTCGAACGGGATCACGCGCGCATCCTGGCAGCCGGAGACGTCCCACGGCTCCGATGGGGCCAGCAGCGTCCGGTGCGCGTCGAAGAGCACGGCGCCGTGCGGCGTCAGCCGGGCATAGCGCGTCTCGTCCACCGCATAGTTCGATTGGATCGCGGGATCGAATTCGGACCGCCATTCGGTGTAGCGGTAGACCATGTGCACGACATCGCCGGCCAACGTCATGCCGGCGTTGAACCTGGCG
>JALOOE010000571.1 GCA_025454565.1 Anaerolineae bacterium | reverse complement strand
CGGCGGTGAAATCGGGATCGTCCTTCGCCAGCGCCTTCTCGGTGCTCGCAAAATCCCAGAAGCGACACGTCAGCCCGCCGGCCGGCGCCGCCTCGACGATCTCGAACCAGCCCCGGTTGAAGACCTTGCCCGCCGTGGCCCGAATCTTCCAGTTGCCATCGAGCAACCGGCCCCGTTCCAAGGGCGTCAGCGCCAGCAGGTTGGCCAGGTAACCCGGATCCTCGCGCATCAGAATCGCATTGTCCTGCAGCCGGGCCGGGATGAAGGTCAGACTCTTGGGCGGGATCAGCGGATACCTGGCCTGTAACTCAGCCGCCGTGTCCGCCCACACCAGATCGTCGTTCACCCGCACGAACCAGCGCAGCGCGCCTGAGCGTGTCTGGATTGGGAAACCGCTCTCCTGGTCGATCCACCAGGCCAATAGCTCCGCCACCCACGAATCGGCGTCCGGGTTGGTCGTCGCCCGGATGTAGGGCCGCACACCGCACAGCGAGCGGTTGCGGCTGAGCATGTAAAAGAACTGGCCCTCGGTGAAGTGTGTCAGCTCGTCCCAGCCGAAGAACGGCACCTGGCTGCCCTGCCAGTCGTATTTGTCCGCCTCGTAATTCAGATGGGCGAAACGCACGCTGGCTCCGCTCGGAAAGCTCCACTCCAACGTCGTCTCTTTCGGCTTGCCGCCCACCTGGCTGTAGAGCTCGCTCGCCGTATCCCACAACCCACCCTCGTTGCGGATCTGCGGAAAGGTGCGCCGGAGGATCACCGCTCCGAAGTTCGGGTTGCCGATGTGCCGCAAAGCCTCCAGCAGCAGCCCGTAGGACTTCCCGCCCCCGGCCGCCCCGCCGAAGATCGCAATGTCAGCCGGCGTTGCCAGGAAGCGTTCCTGCGGCCCCGGCTGCGGCTTGATCGTCGTCACGGCCATTCTCCGGAAGATAGATCAGCACCGACGCGGCGGGCGGCTGGTCCTTGCTCGCCGTCTCCGGATCCGCCCGGTCCAGGATGCTCTCAGTGGCCCGCTGCGCGTCGTACAGCTCGATGCTCAGGCCCGAACGTGGCGAGTCGGTGAACTTCTTGATCAGCCGTGCGCGCTTGGGGTCGGCCAGCGCCGCCGCATCGAAGGCGGTGCGGCGCACCCGGTACATCTTGCGCTTGATGCCTAACGCCTCATCAAGCCGATACTCTTCTTCCAGAATCTCAGCCGTCGGCAGTGGGTCATCCGTCCAATACTCCTGGAGCGTGAAGAACTGCCCGATGTTGCCGTCGGCATGCTCGATCAGCCGTTGCGCCGAACGTTGCGCCGCCAGGCGCAGCAGACGTTGTGCCTGCTCGACCTGGCGCGCCTCGGAGCGCAGATACCACTGCTGAAGCGCATCCCGATAGCCCGCCAACGCAGCCATGAACGCCGGATCGCCCCGATAGTTCTTGCCGTACCAGGCCCGTTCGTGGACCGGGCACTTTTCGCTGCGCAGCCAGTCGCTCACGCCCTGCTCGCCGAACTCCACCTGGTGCACGTAGGCGCGCAATACGCGTCGCCGGCGAGGCGATAGCTTGCTCAGCAAGGCCGTCACCTCAGCCGTCTCGCAGGCATGGGGCAGTTCGTAGGCTCCGATCACCTGCATTAATCCTGCACGAAAGCTGTCTTGTCTTGGGGCGCGCCGCTCGCGGCGCCGTCATTGCTCGTAGCGTGCTGGTTATGCGAAGCGCCCGCCCCCATCGACACGGGCGCTAAGAAAGCATTAGCGGGCGTCGCCGCCCTCGGTCCTGCGTCTTTGGTCTTTCGTCTGGGATGGCACGCCTGGCACACCAGCCCCCGATACGTCCGGCCACACGTTTTGCAGATCCGCTCCACGTCTCCCCCTGTCAAACACAAAGGCCCGTGCCGCCGACCAACGCACAGCCAGCACCACGGGCCATCACCAAAGCTATTCGTCGGGTCACGAACCTACCATATCACGGTCTGACCGCGTTACCGTCCGTCTCCGTTGCTGCGCAGCACCATCCAGTAGCCGTTGCCGTCCTGATAGATCGGCAGCACCCGGCTCAGGCGGCACAGCAGCCGGTATGCGCTATCGTGCGTCAGCCCGAGCAGCAGGCCGGCGTCCGCCGTTGACAGCATCAGGCCGCCGGCCAGCCACCACGTCACCAGGGCGGCCCGTTCGGTTGCCGTATCTGGTGGATCAAGCTGCGGCATCGCGCAGCCTTTCCAGCACCAGCCGCACCAGCTCGTCCCAACTCAACCCGGCCGCCAGGCGCGCCGCATTCGCCTCAGCAAACGTTTCACGGGAAAGATGTACGCTTCCGCGCGCATCCGGGCGCTTTGCCGGTGTAATGGCCGTTACATGACCGCCCTGCGCGACCTCGACATGCAGGCTACCATTCAGCCGCATGTCGAGGTCGCCCACCCCGGCTTCCACCAGGATCACCCGATTGACCTGCCCGTCCGCCCCCTGCCCGCAGCTCCCTGACACCCGGTACACTGCCGCATCCGGGTGCACGACGGCGGTCGCCTCCTGCACGCTCAACGGCAGATCCGGCAGCCCCTTCTGCCGCCGCAGTTCGTTCTTGCGCGCCCGATCGAGCGAGGCCGCGCCTCCTTCGTACTTGCCCCACCAGGCGAAGCTCACGCTGGTGCCGATCGCTGTCGCAAACGCCCGCAGTGATCGGCCGTGCCGCAGCTCATCATAGATGCGGCGATACTCGGTCTCAGACAGATCGACCGCCTCCGCCAGCGCCGTAACCAGTGTGACAACCGGCGCTTGTGCTCCGTAGCGAACAATTTCATCGTCCATAAATGCTCCTTCAGGCGCGCTAATCATATCTTAGCTGGCCCGTTGGAAGGCAGGGCGCAGCTATACTTCTGCCTTCTGCGTTTTGCGTTCTGACTTCCGCTGTTTCGCCGGCACCCACACGACATCCTCGGCCGATGCGGCAGCCGTGG
>JALOOE010000570.1 GCA_025454565.1 Anaerolineae bacterium | reverse complement strand
GGGTCAGCACGTCGCGGTCCTGCCACGCCGCGCTCGCCGCGAACTCCTGGAGGGGGAACCAGCTCTTGATCGAGAAGCCAACGAGCGGTCGCCGGACCGAGCTGCGATTCCAGAACGCGCGATAGCGTTCGATCTTGGCCGGGTCATTGCCGAAGGGCTGGGGTGATGGCATTGGACGCCTCCGCTGTTTCGTGAAATGTGATGCGTGATGCGTGAACGACCATCACGTTGCAACGCATCACCTATCACGCCGCCTAAATCTTGTTATCTCCCGCCCAGTCCTGTCCACCGTGCAACTGCGGGTAGTAGCTGGCCCTATGGAATTCGGGCGCGGCGTCGAATTCGAGTTCGAGCACCGCGACCCCGGCGTGCGCGTCGGGCGAAGACTTGGGCAGGTTCTTCAGGAGGATGCGATGCCCGCGCTGCTCGAACGCCACCGGCGAGCCGTCCTTGACGAGCCGCACCGCCTTCACCGGTGACATGAAGCCGCCCAGCGCCATTTCGCCGCCCGTCGGCCAAATCCAGTTCCAGATGTAGACGTTGGCGCCGTCGAATGACGCATGGCAAACACCGTTGGCGCTCCGGTAGTCCGCTTTCGGTTTGACCCCGTAGACCGCCTTGCCGTTTTCAGCCAGCCACCTCCCCACTGTGGTCAGCGGCGCCACCGCCTCAGCCGGCACCGAGCCATCGGGCATCGGGCCGATGTTCAGCAGCAGGTTGCCGCCGCCCGCGGTGACCGTGTTGAGCATCTTGATGATGCGCTGGCTGTTGTAGCTGTAGGGGATCGCCTGCGCTGAGTCCACGTAGCCCCAACTGATGCCGTTGAAGGTCATGCAAGCTTCCCAATCGCGATCCATCGCGGTGAGGTGCTCCTCCGGAGTGCCGAAATCTTCGTCGAGCCGGCTGCGATTGTTGATGAGGATGTGCGGCTGTAGCTCGCGCACCATTTGGTTGAGCTCCAACGAATCCCAGCCCTCCCAGCTCTCCATCGGCCTCGCCACGTCGAACCAGAGGATGTCGATCTTGCCGTATTGGGTCAGCAACTCGCGATTGAGCGCCTTGATGTATGCGTTGAAGCGCAGCCGCGCTTCCGTGTCGAAGGCGCAACGCCAGCCGTCGGGATGATGCCAGTCCATCAGCGAGGAGTAGAAGCCGATCTTGAGGTCGAACTCGCGGCAGGCCGCTACGAATTCGGCCACGATGTCGCGCTTGGGGCCGTAGTGCACCGAGTTGTAGGGGTTGGCCGCAGAATCCCACAGGCTGAACCCCTCGTGGTGCCGGGTGGTCAGCACCATGTATTTCATCCCGGCCTGCTTCGCCAGTTTCGCCCACTCGCGCGGTGCGCCCGGTTTGGGGTTGAACTGGCTCGCCAGTTTTTCGTATTCCGCAATCGGGTAGTTCTCCAGCGACATCACCCATTCGTTGCGCCCCACCAACGCGTACAGCCCGTAGTGGATGAACATCCCGAAACGGGCCTCGCGCCACCACGCCATCCGTTCGGATCGGGTCTGCGCGACCCACTTTTCGTATTCCGGTTTGCTGAGTAGTTTGGACACTGTTCAGGACTCCCTCTTATATGTGTATGGGTATGCCAGGTATAAGTATTATGTTTACCACAGAGGCACGGAGAACACAGAGCGAAGACAGGAATCTCCGTAAGTTCCGTGGCAAATCCAGCGCGTGTGCTGAGCACGCCGAACGCCTTAAGCGCAGTGCACCTGCCCGCGCAGATCACGGCCGCGGGCCAGCGCAGCGTCGGCCGCCTCGCGCGTCAGATTCAACAGCTTGATCCCCTTGTCCACGGTGTAGCGATACACCCGCTCCATGTCGTTCAGATGCGGCTGCGACAGATTGATCGCGTGCAGCCCGCGCAGTTGCGTCATCGCCGGGATGTAATGATCCCCCTTGCCGCAAAAGTGGATCGCGCCGCCGCCGAACTCGTCCAGCAGCCGCTGATCGTACGGGCCGATGAACTCCTCGAACATCCGCTTGGAGAAGTTCATCGCCGAGTCGTCGCGCAGCATAATGCTGCCCTTATGATACAACCCCCAATGCGCGTTCCCCTCCGGCCGGAACGGCACGACCTTTTCCCACTCGCGCAGGAATGCGGTGTAGGTGGCAACCGATAGCTCCAGCAGCTCCTTCACCAGCAGCGGCTCGTCCAGCGCGGCGTAGAAGATCGTGCTCCCCCACACTACCTCGCAGATGTCCATCGGCCCCTGCATGTCCGGGTGGTAGATGAAGACGTACTTGCCGATCTTGGGATACTGCCGGGCGATCTCGGCGAAGCGACGGCCCATCTCCATGACTTGCGCGCCGTAGCCGGTGCGCAGATCGGGCACGCCCGCGGCGATCAGCCGGCGAATGGCGGCTTTGTCGTTGAGCGGCCGCGAGGTGGGCAGCGTCTCCAACTCCTCGTCCATCACGAATACCTCGACGCCGAAGAGCAGCGGCGCGATGGAGGAGCCGTAGTTGCAGCGCACGTTCAGCACCGCACCGCCCCCGTCAGCCAGCGTCTTCGAGCAGCCGCCGAACTGCTGGAGCGCCATGCTGTCGAAGTCACCCAGCGCCGTGTTGATCGAGACGTGCGGCCATGCGACCTGCGCAAGGTTCGGCCGGCTCCGCCGCGGCGAGAAGATGCTGCCCTGGAAACGATCTTCGGAGAAGTCGCGCCACGCGTGGAGGATCTCGTCTTCCTCCTGCGGATCGATGCGTGCTTCGAGATCGTCAAGGCAACGTTGGAGGGTATCGTTCACAATGCTTGCTCCGGTCGAAGGAAGGATGGAGCCATTAAACCAGACAGCGCCAGTTTTGACAACTACCGCGCTCCTCCCAGTTTGCAGTCCCAGCCTTCTTGCGTTATATTTCCCTAGTCTCTCGCGAGGCCGGTTTGCCCCGGCGTCACCCTCTCGTGCTCGCCCAGCGCGGCCTTCGGTTCA
>JALOOE010000569.1 GCA_025454565.1 Anaerolineae bacterium | reverse complement strand
CACCGACACGGCGGTCGAGTCCGGCCCCACGGTCGCCAGCCGCTCGACCATGCTGGGCGGCAACGCGATGCGCATCGCGACGGGCAACCTGCGGCAGACCCTCGACTTCGCGGCGGCCGACCTGCTCGGTTGCGAGCTGCATCAGCTCATCCGCTCCGACGAGGCCTACGTGGGGCCCACCGAGGAGCCGGTCGCGTGGGAAAAGGTCGTCGATCACGCCCGTGAGATGGGCCTGACCCTCTCGGCGCACGGCAAATGGACCGCGCCGACGATCACCTGGGATCATCATGCCGGCCGCGGCACGCCATATATGGCCTATCACTTCGCCGCACAGGTCGCCGAGGTTGAGGTTGACATGCGCACCGGCAACGTGCAGGTGATCGGTTTCTGGGCCGTGCACGACCCCGGCAAGGTTATCTTCCCGCAGGGCGCCTATGGCCAACTCTACGGCGGCATCGCCCAGGGCCTCGGTTACGCGCTGATGGAGCAGATCACCTACGCCCGTGGCTACGTGCAGGAGACCAACTTCGAGTCGTACCTGATCCCGACCTCGGTGGATGTGCCGGAGATCACGGCGCAGTTCGTCGAGGCGCCGTTCTCTCACGGGCCGTATGGCGCCAAGAACATCGCCGAGCCATCCATGGTGCCTTCTGCGCCGGCGATCCTTAACGCCATCGCCCACGCCACCGGCCGTCGTGTGCGCGATCTGCCCGCCAACCTGGAACGTGTGTTGCTTGGGCACGATCTGGAGAAGGGCGGTTCGGCCAAGGCGTGCAAGCTGGGGTTGAAGACGGCATGACTCTGTCTGCTACGCCACGTGACAGCTCGCAGCCGCAGCGAGCGTGTTGCTCGGAGCTGTTGTGTGAATTTCCAGTCCATTTATCCGCGGCAATCCATTCGCGCCAGAGAAGAACTCCGTGTTCGGTCTCACGTTTCAGGGTGAGGAGACGGCGATTGCCCAAGACGCGCCACGCGTGATACACTTCGCTGAGTGGACAGGATTGGATAGATGACAGGAGTCAGATCATGCTGTTGACCGATATTTTGCAGGATATCTACGCGCTGGAAGACGAAATGCGCGACTATGAGCGGAAGTATGGGGTGCTGTCAGAGACCTTCTACGAGTCCTACATGGCTGGCGAGGAACCACCTGATGACGCCTGGATGCTTGACTGGACCGCCTGGGCCGGCGCCTATAAGGTCTGGCTCCGCCGTCGCGAGCAGTATCAGGCTGCAGTTCACGCGCTACGTGCTAAAGCGCCAGATTACGCGTCCGTGATCGAAAGGACCGCCCGCCGTGAATCCATTTCGGTCCCTGCGTGACTATGAAGTCTGGATTTACGGCTTGCCGCAACGGTTCAGCGCGATTGCGTACTCCACATTGCTTCTCGCGCAACGCGGACGACAATTGGCCGAATTGACCGGCGAACTCGCTTTTTCGGATGGCTGCCGGTTGGTTGTGTACGAGCGTCTGACTTGGGATGCTGGCGAGCTTCTCATCGAAGGTTACGGCTATGAAGTCTGGCAGGGCAGCAATAAGCTTTACTGGTACGATTCTCAGCCGCATCCCGCCGATTCTTCACTTGCCAGCACCTATCCTCACCACAAGCACATCCCGCCTGACGTCAAGCATCACCGTGTGCCCGCGCCAGGCCTGAGTTTAAACCAGCCGAACCTTCCCCTTCTGATCGACGAGATCGAACACGATCTGCCGAACCTTATCTCACGATAGATTGTTGGCTGCGATGGTCACATAGCAGGCGCCGACAACACGAGGGAGTCACAACGTCCTCTATGGATATGCACGATCTTACCGGCCGCGTGTCGGCTCTAGCCGAGGTCATGGCCGACCGCCAGACCCATTTTCTCGCCGATCTGATCCGCATCCGCTCCTACACCGGCCAGGAGCGGGCTGCGGTCGACCGCACGCTCGATGAACTGCGCGCTATCGGCTGCGACGATGTGTGGATGGACTCGGCGGGCAACGCGCTGGGTCGCATCGGTCACGGGCCACGCGTGATCCTCTACGACGCGCACCTGGATACCAACGAGGTGGCCGACGAGCGCGAGTGGCCGCATCCGCCGCTGGAGCCGGTCATCGAGGGCGACACGATGTTCGGCCTGGGCGCGTCCGACTGCAAGGGCGGCGTCGCAGCCATTGTCTACGGCGCGGCGATCCTGGCGGAGCTGGCTCGGTCGGGAGACCGGCCAGAGCTCGCGCGTTGGATGGATGATTTCACACTCCTTGTCATGGGCGCGACACTGGAGGAGGACGCCGAGGGCTTTGCGTTGCGTTCGCTGGTCGAGCGCGACGGCATCCGGCCGGAGGTCGTCCTGCTGGCTGAGGCGACCGATCTGTCCCTGCGCCGCGGCCAGCGCGGGCGCTGCGAGGTGCGCGTCCGCACCGAAGGCCGCGCCGCGCACGCCAGCCAGCCGCACCTGGGCGAGAGCGCCATCCTTAAGATGTTGCCGGTGATCTCAGCCCTGGAAGCGATGAACGGCCGCCTGCCCGTCGATCCGATCTTCGGCGCGGGCAACCAGGTGGTGACGTTGATCGAGGGGCCGCATACGCCGAACTCGGTGCCGTCGTGGTGCGAGGTGGCCGTGGATCGCCGCCTGGTGCCCGGTGAGGCGGCTGCGAGCGTGCTGGCAGGCATCCGATCGGTAGTCGAGCCGTTAGGAGCGACTGCGCACATCCCTGTGCAGCCCGTGCTGTCTCACACCGGCTTGCGCCTCGATGGGGCGGCCTTCTATCCGGGCTGGCTGCTGGACGAGGCCGAGCCGCTGATGGCTGCGGGCAAGGCCACGTGCCGGGCGCTCTGGGGCGCTGCGCCACGCGTCGATGTGTGGAAGTTTTCCACCGACGGCGCCTACTCGGCCGGCGCGGCGGGCATCCCCTCGCTGGGCTTCGGCCCGGAGGAAGAGCAATACGTCCACACCGCG
>JALOOE010000568.1 GCA_025454565.1 Anaerolineae bacterium | reverse complement strand
AGATTCAGCCGGAAAGGCCTCTGCCCGCCGGAATACGTCGGGGGCGACGCGGCGTGCTTTGAGAGGGTGCTGGATGATCTGCGCAGCCGCGGCGTGATTATCGAACAGTTGCCCGGCGGAGACGCGCGGACATGAAAGCTGCCTGCCGGGAGGAGCATAACCGATGATGAGTTGGATGGATGTTTCAACACTCTCGTTCAACACGCTCCTGTTGTTCGAGCGCGCGCAACTTCGTTGGTTTCCCGGCTGGAGATGGTCTTCCGAAGCCGATCTCGCGCTGGCCATATGCGCTAATCCTGCCGTGGAGTGGTATCTGCGCCACAAGTGCCCGGAGATCTCGACTTGGGTGGACCGCTTGTTGACAGCTCATCCGGCTGGGCCAGTCGGCTCCGATGAGGTGCGTCGGGCTGAGGTTGCCGTCCTGCATGACCTGAATGACCTGGTAACCTACGCGGTGGATCCGGCGGTTTACGACGCGCAGCCATTCCTCGGCTGGGACTCGCGGGAGCTGACCTCGCTCGTAGATTTCGCCGGAAATACCGTGATCGACGTGGGTGCAGGAACCGGGCGGTTAGCACTTGCGGCGGCCGGAAGCGGAGCTGCGACCGTCTTCGCAGTCGAGCCGGTGGCGAACCTGCGGCGTTACCTGAAGGAGAAGGCGAGCACTCAAAGGCTGCGGAACGTCTACCCAGTGGATGGCCTCATTACCGACATCCCGTTCCCTGATGGCTTCGCCGATGTGGTCATGGGCGGACACGTGTTCGGCGACGAGCCTGAAGCTGAATACGCTGAGGTGATGCGTGTGACCAAGCCCGGCGGAACGATTATTTTCTGCCCGGGCAGCAACGACCGCGACGATGATGGTCGGCATAAGTTCTTTGTGTCTCACGACTTCCGTTGGTGCCGCTTCGAAGAGCCGCAGGATGGCTGGAAGCGGAGGTATTGGAAGCAGAAGGGTTGATCTCAAGGAGCGTCGATTGACCGAGTCACAACTCGCATTGCGTCACAAGTGGATCGCCCTCACCAATGGTCGCATCGCCCTGCCCGACGGCATCATCTCCGGCAAGGCGGTTGTCATCGAAGGCGATACCATCCTGGGCCTGACGGATGGTGGACACCTCGGCTCCGAGACCGCGCAACTGGATGTCGGCGGCCGGCTGATCACGCCCGGCCTGATCGACATCCACATCCACGGCGCGCTCGGTCACACGTTCAACGAGCCGGATCCGGCAGCCTGGGATATCATCCTCCGAGAAAACGCCCGGCGCGGCGTCACCTCGCTGGTCGCCACCTTTGCGCCGGAGTCGATCGCTAACCTGGCCCGCGGCTTCGACTTCTGCCGGAAGTGGATGAACGAACCCCATCCGGGCACACGGGTGCTCGGCGCGCACCTCGAAAGCCCTTACGTCAGCCCGGCGCAGCGGGGCGCGCTCGATCCGACCAGCATGCGCACGCCCGGCGACGGGTCGGTCGAGCCGCTGCTGGCATATGCGGACGTCCTGCGCATCTTCGTGCTCGCCCCCGAACTCCCCGGAGCGCTGGATCTGATCGCCCGGCTCGACTCGCTCGGCATCATTCCGGCCGTGGGCCACAGCTCGGCGAAGGACGAGCAGGTCCTCGCCGCCATGTGCGCTGGCCTGCGGCACGTCACGCACATCTGGAGCGCCATGTCGAGCACCGTGCGCGAGGGGCCGTGGCGCAAGCCGGGCGTGCTGGAGTCCGCCCTGGTGTTCGATGGTCTCAATGTTGAAATGATCGCCGACAACCGGCACCTGCCGTACACCCTGATGAAGCTGGCCACCAAGTGCATCGGGCCGGACCGCCTCAGCATCGTGTCGGATGCGACCAACGGCGCGGGACTGCCCACGGGGACGCGCTATCGCATGGGCAGCATGGAGTACGTGGTCGGCGATGGGGTGGGCATGATGCTCGACAACACGGCGTTCGCCGGCAGCACGACCCTGCTCAACCAGATGATCCCGGTTTTGCGCGACGTCGTCGGCGTGCCGCTCGTCGAGGCGATCCGCATGGCCACGCTGACCCCGACCCGCGCCATCGGCATGGACGCATCCATCGGCAGCATCGCCCCCGGCAAACGCGCCGATATCGCGATATTCAACGATGACTTCAGCGCATGGCGGGTGATGATCAGCGGACGAATGAACGAATGAGCAAATCAGCAAATGGTGAGACGATGATTCACGCATCACGTTTCACGCATCACGTTTCACGTTTGACGCACCACACACCGCAGGAGCAACCCATGATCATCTCACTTCGCACCGCGCAGTACGACGCACTGCGCACCAGCATTTATGCCACCAACGCCGCGATGGGCGAGGCCGCTGCCGATGACGCACAGAACATCATCGTATCGGCGATCAAAGCAAAGGGCCACGCCAACGTCATCCTGGCGACCGGCAATTCGCAGCTCACCTTTCTCCACGCGCTACGGGCGCTGCCGGGGATTGACTGGAAGGCGGTGAACGTCTTCCACATGGACGAGTACGTCGGCATCGATCCGGCGCACCCGGCCAGCTTTCCGCTCTTCCTCCGCACGCACATCCTCGATGCGGTCAAGCCGGGCGCGTTCTTTCCTGTCCCCGGTCAAGCCGCCGATGTGGAGGCCGCGTGCCGCGACTACGAGGCGCTGCTGCGCGCCCATCCCGCCGACCTCTGCGCGATGGGTATCGGCGAGAACGGCCACATCGCGTTCAACGATCCGCCTTACGCCGATTTCGACGATCCGGTCTGGGTGAAGGTCGTCAAGCTGGACGAGCGTTCGCGGCGGCAACAGGTAGGCGAGGGCCATTTCCCGAATCTCGGCGCGGTACCCGCGCACGCCATCACGTTGACCATCCCGGCGCTGCTGTCGGCGAAGCGCATCCTGTGCATCGTGCCGGAGGCGCGCAAGGCCGAGGCGGTCGAACGCTCGCTGCTCGGC
>JALOOE010000567.1 GCA_025454565.1 Anaerolineae bacterium | reverse complement strand
GAAGCTGAAATACGCGGGGGTGAACAACCTGCCGCCGCTGGACATCTGCATGGAAGCGCTGGCGGCCAACGCCACCTTCGTTGCGCGCAGCTTCGCCGGTGACCCCAAGCAGGTCGAGAGCCTGCTCAAGGCTGCGTTCAGCCATCGCGGCATCGCCGTGTTGGACATCATCAGCCCGTGCGTCACCTTCAACAACCACGACGACTCGACCAAGAGCTATAGTTGGGGCAAACAGCAAGAGATCGCGCTCAACGAGCTGAACTTCATCCCCGACTTCGCCGAGATCACCATCGACGGCGCATACAAGGATGAGATGCAGGTGGAGATGCACGATGGCTCCAAAATCGTGCTGAAGAAGCTCGATCCCGACTACGATCCGACGGACAAGCTCAATGCATTCCGCACACTGGAAGAAGCGCGCCAGAAACAGGAATTCATCACCGGGTTGATCTATGTCAACGAGCACGAACGCCCCGACCTGCACGAGTTACTGCATTACACCGACACGCCCTTGGTCTATCTGCCTGATGAGAAGCTGCGGCCTGACCGCGCCGCGCTCAACAAGGTGTTGGCGACGCTGTAGCGTGAAACGTGAAACGTGAAACGTGAAACGTCAAACGAAACGTCAAACGTCAAACGTCAAATGTGAGAACCGTTTGCTTCGTCTGGCGTAAACACAGCCGATAGCGACAGAAAAACAAACTCGCCGGTGATACGACAACCCGGCGAGTTTGCTTATCTCAACCCGGAAGAAACGCGCCAGGCGGCGCGTCCTTCACGCATCACGTTTCACGCATCACGTTTCACGTTTCACGCATCACGTTTCACGCTTCACGCATCACTTCACCCAGCCCCGCAGCGCCACCGCTTCGGCCACGCGCTGCACCGCGACCAGGTAAGCGGCCAGGCGATTGTGCACCTTGCGCCGCTCGGCCATCGCATGCACCGCGTGAAACGCTGTGGTCATCTTGGCGTCGAGCCGCTGCACTACCTCTTCGACCGGCCAATAGAAGTTGTAGGCGTTCTGCACCTGCTCGAAATAGCTCACCGTCACCCCGCCGGCATTGCACAGGAAATCGGGGATGATGTAGATGCCTTTGGCGAACAGAATTTGGTCGGCTTCCGGCGTCGTCGGCCCATTCGCCAACTCCGCCACGATCTTGGCCTGGATGCGGTCGGCGTTGTCCTGCGTGATCACGTTTTCCAGCGCCGCCGGGAAGAGCACGGTGACCGGAATCTCCAGGATCTTGCCGCCCTCTTCTTTCGCGATCCGCTCGGCCCCCGGCTCGGTATAACCCTCGATCCAATGCTTCGGGTGATTCTGCGTATGCCTGGCCAAGGCTGGGATGTCGAGGCCGTTGGGGTTGTGGATGCCGCCGGTTTCATCGCTGACCGCGATCACCTTCATGCCCATCTGGTGGCAAAGGATCGCCGCCCAGCCGCCGACGTTACCGAAGCCCTGCACGGCCACCGTCGCGCCCTGCAGATCGATGCCGAGCGCTTTGGCCGCCTCGCGCACGGTGTAGATGCCGCCGCGCGCTGTCGCGTCGCCGCGGCCGAGTGAGCCGAACAGCGGCACCGGCTTGCCCGTGATTACGCCCGGCAGATGGCGGCCCGTGATGGTCTCGTATTCATCGAGCATCCAGGCCATGATCTCCGGTGTGGTGTAGACATCAGGTGCGGGCACATCCTTTTCGGGGCCGATGACGTGTGCAACGCGCCGCATATAGCCGCGGCTCAATCGCTCCAATTCGCCGGGCGACATATTCTTCGGGCTGCACACTACGCCGCCTTTGCCACCGCCGAGCGGGATATCCACCACAGCGGTCTTCCACGTCATCCAGGCCGACAGCGCGCGCACCGTGTCGATGGTCTCATCGGGATGAAAGCGAATGCCACCCTTAGCCGGGCCGCGCGCATCGTTATACTGGACGCGGAACCCCTCAAAAACCTGATAACTGCCGTCGTCCATCAGGACCGGGATGCTGAAGTGGAATTCTCGCATCGGCACACGGAGGAACGCGTGCATGGCGGGAGAAAGGCCGAGGATCGCCGCCGCGTCGTCGAGCTGGCGCTGCGCGATGAGGAATGGATTGGGTTTTGTTGCGGACATAACTCACCTCTTTGTGATGTTCGACAGACAGATTATACACGCATCGAGGCGCGCGCCCAAATCTAGCCCCAGAAAGCGCCAAATCGACTCAAAATGGCGAGGGATGACGAGTAACGAGTAACCAGTAGCCAACGAATCTACTCATCACTCGTTACTCGTTACTCGTTACTCGTTACTCGTTTCGCGTTCCGCTAAATACCGCGTCGCGACCGTCGCCAGCAGCGCCACGCCCAGCGGCAAGACGCGCTCATCGAAGTCGAAGCGCGGATTGTGGTGCGGGGCATTCAGGCCCAGCTCAGGATTGCTGGAACCGAGCAACAGGAAGCATGATGGCGCCACGCGACCGTACTCCGAGAAATCCTCCGATACCATGAGGGGCGCATGCCAGGCCACTGCCGCGTTCCCTACTACCTGGATGGCCGCCGCTCGGGCGATCTCGCTGGCGGCCGGATCGTTGATCACCGGGCCGGTCATCGGCGTGACAGTCAACTCACACACGGCGCCCATGGCCGCTGTGACGCCATCCAGCAGCACCTGCAGACGGGTCAACACGGTCTCGCGCACGGCCGTCGAGAAGGTGCGGAGCGTCCCGTGCAGTTCGACCGTCTCCGCGATGATGTTGTACGCCCACCGTCTCGTGCGGCTGCCCGCCATGCCCCCCCTTGCCGCGCACGACGATCTTGAGGATATCGGCCGCCGCCATGATCGGGCCGGCTTGCGCCACGACCCGGCCGAACGGGAACGCGTTCCAGAGATGAAGCCCGAAGGCGGCAGCCGGCGCCGGATCCGACAGCGCGCCGTCGGCGATCATCGCGGCTGCGCCGCCATCGCGTTCCTCAGCCGGCTGGAAGACAAACAACACGTTTCCCGGCAGATCGGCCGCGTGGCGGGCCAGCAGGCTCGCCGCGCCCAGGCCGATCGCCACGTGCCCGTCATGGCCGCAGGCGTGCATTACGCCAGGCGTCTGCGAGACATACGGCGCCTCGCTGATCTCCTGGATGGGCAGCGCGTCCATATCGGCGCGCAGCATCACCGTGGGGCCCGGTCGTCCGCCGTGAAGCAGCGCGACCACGCCGGTGCGCGCCACGCCGGTGCGCACCTCGTAGCCGAGCTCGCCGAGCGTATCCGCAATCAGGCCGGCTGTGCGCACCTCGTGGAAACTGAGCTCCGGGTGTGCGTGGAGATCACGCCGCCAGGCGACCAGCTTTGTAAGCAGCCCCTCAGCCTCTGCGCGATAATCAGGTGCGGTCATCCGGTCTTTCCCCCATACGACCAGGTGGTGTCCCCCAACACCATCGGCTGCCCCTCGC
>JALOOE010000034.1 GCA_025454565.1 Anaerolineae bacterium | reverse complement strand
CCAGGAATCGGCCGCTACACCGCCGGCGCGATCCTGAGTCTGGCATTCGGACAACGCGAAGCCGTGCTCGATGGCAATGTCCGCCGCGTGTTGTGCCGCGTGTACGATATCGCCGATGACCTGACAAAAGCGGCGACCGAGCGACAACTCTGGCAGCTCGCGACCGGACTGGTGATGGCCGCACCAGAGGCTTCGGCGGGCGACATGAACGAAGGCTTGATGGAGTTGGGTGCGCTGATCTGCACGCCCGGCCTGCCCGATTGCGCGGCCTGCCCGATTGCCGGGGTGTGCCTGGCTCACGCCCGCGGGGTTGAGACTGAACGCCCGGTCAAACGCCCCAAGGCGCGGCCGCCGCACTACGATGCAACGGCTGCGCTCATCCTGGATGATGCATGCCGATATCTGCTCATTCAGCGCCCCGCCGCCGGGTTGCTGGGCGGCTTGTGGGGCTTTCCGGGCGGCGTGCTTAGGGAAGGCGAGGTCGTAGTCGAGGGTTTTGCTCGCACCGTGCGCGAACAGATCGGGGTGGATGTCGCGCCCGGCGACCCGGTCGCGACCATTCGACACGCCTACACGCACTTTCGGATTACGCTTCACGCGTGCCGCTGCCAGATCATTGCTGGCGAGCCGCAGCCGCTGCGCTGCGCGGCGGTCCGCTGGGTGACAGCCGGCGAGCTCACCGATTACGCGTTACCCGTGACGGACGCGAAGATCGTGCACGCCTTACAGCGCAACATCCCCGACGACATCTCCCTCACAGGTGGAGCTACCGGCTGAGCACCACGAGCGCGTCTCGACGTAGCGACAGCCGCACCTCATCCCCTACCTGCAGGCCGAGCGGCGCATAGGTGTAGGCGGCATGGCGCACCTCAATCTCATACAGGTTGGGCAGAGCCAGATGCAGGACGCGACCGCCCGGATGCGGACGGCTCATCACGATCCTCCCTGTCACCAGGTTGTCCCGCACGGCTTCGGCCAGGGGCCGATCCGGGTAGAGGATCTTCACATCCTCCGGACGGATGTATGCCGTTACCATGCTGCCGAGCGCGATGGCTTGTGGCAACGCGCTCAGCTCCAGACCATCCCAATCCAGGACGAGCCCATCGGCATGCGCGGTCGTTACCCGTGCCCGAAACAGATTGGGGATACCCATGATCTCGGCCACCTGTGGGCTGGCCGGGTAACGGAAGACGTCCGCGATGGGGCCGACCTGCTCCAGTTGACCATCATGCATCACCGCCAGGCGTTGCCCAACCGCAAAAGCGTCTTCCAGGCGATGGGTGACGTAGATGACGGGCAGCGCAAGCTCACGCTGAAGCGCCAGCAGATCACGTTGCAGGTGCTGGCGCACGGCCGTGTCCAGGGCGGAGAAGGGCTCATCGAGCAGCAGCATACGCGGGTCCGAAGCCAGGGTGCGCGCGATTGCGACCCGCTGCTGTTGGCCACCGGACAGCTCGTGCGGGTAGCGGTCAGCCAGGTGTGCGAGATTCATCCGCTTGAGAAGTTCATCCACGCGGTGTTGTCTGTCAGGCCCTCGCAAGGGGAAACCGATGTTTTCACGCGCGGTCAGATGTGGGAAGAGGGCGTAGTTCTGAAATACATAGCCTACGCGGCGCCGGCGAGCAGGGACGTTCACGAGCTTCGCCTCAGGGTTGCGGCGAAAGAGAATCTGGCCGTCCAGCATGATCTGGCCGCGATCGGGCGCCAACAGCCCGGCCAGCGCGTTCAGTGTCGTGGTCTTGCCCGATCCGGATGGGCCGAACAACACCAGGATCTCGGAGCCGACCTCCAGCCGCACGGTCAGCGAGAAATCTGGCCGCTGCAGCGCGAAATCGGCGGAGAGGCACGACGCCCGCGCAAGGTCGGCCGAGCCCGTGCGCGTCATAGCCGCTCCTGCGGACTGATTGCCGACGCGGCGAAACTCTGCCGGGGTTGTTCGAAGCGGCGGACTGCCCACAGGCTCACGAAGGCCAAGACGGTCAACAACAAAACCATTACGTTGGCTTGATCATATTGCCGGTTCTGCACCGCATCGTAAAGCGCCAACGGCAGCGTCTGCGTGCGACCCGGGATGCTGCCTGCGACCATCAACGTTGCGCCGAATTCCCCCAAAGCGCGCGTGGCGCCCAACACCAGGCCAGCCAAGATGCCGCGTCGCGCCAGCGGTAAAGTGACGCGCCGGGTCACTTCGAGTTCCGACGAGCCCAATGTGCGCGCGGCGTGCTCCAACACCGGATCGACGCCGGCGATGGCAGCACGTGCTGATAACACAAAGAGCGGAAAGCCCATGATCGCCGAGGCGATGGCCGCGGCGCCCCAGGTGAAAAGGATTTGCCAACCGAACCATTCGACGGTCGGACTGCCGCGACCAAGCACGAGCAACAAGTAATAGCCAACCACCGTAGGCGGCAAAACGAGCGGCAGACTGACCAACGTCTCCACGAGCGCGGCGCCTCGAAAGCGTCGCCGGGCCAGCAGAAGCGCCAAGGGCACTCCGCACACCACCATCAGCATGGTGGCGACCACGGTGACCTGGAGTGACAACAGCAGCGGCTGCCAGTTCATTGGTCGGGCGCCTCGCCCGGCAGGATGAAGCCGTATTTACGCATGATCTGCCGTCCCTGGGGGCCATTGACAAGCGCAGCAAAGGCGCGCGCGGCGGCTTCGTGCCTGGTGTCCTTGATCACCGCCAACGCCTGATCAATCGGCGGGTGCATCTCCTGGGGGATCACCGTCCAGCGACCCGAAGTGTCCCCCGCCGCGGGCACGCTGAGCGACAGTGCGACGATGGCCACGTCCACGTTGCCCGTCTCGGCGTATTGTAGTGTCTGCCGCACGTTATCGCCGAGCACCAATTTGGTCTGGACAGCCTCCCAGATCCCGGCCGTCTGCATCGCCTGGCGGGCGGCGACCCCATAGGGCGCGTGATCGGGGTTGGCGATGGCGAGGCGTCGCACCTCGGGACGTGTCAGGTCGGCCAGGTTGGTGATCTGCAACGGGCTATCGGCACGCGTCCAAAGCGTGATTCGGCCGCGAGCGTACATCTGTTTCGTATCGGGCAGGATCAACCCTTGCCGCTCTAGATCTTCGACGAAGCTAACGTTGGCAGCCGCAAACACATCGACGGGCGCGCCCTGCTCGATCTGTTGCGTCAGTTGGCCGGTGGAACCAAAGTTGAAGACGACCTTGTGGCCGGTTTCGGCTTCGAACTGCCTGCCGATTTCCCCGAACGCATAGATCAAGTCGGACGCGGCCGACACGGTGAGCGTGACCGGCTGCACAGCGGTCGCGCTCGAGGGCCTCTCGGGTGCAGACGTGAGCGTGCATGCCGCCAGTAACGAGCTAACCAGGAGTATCCCCACCATAGTGTTGGTTCGCATCAGTACTCATATATCATGTGCCCTACGGCGCGTCAAGTGGGAGCGATCACAGAACCGGCTTCGCGCGCGACCACGGCTCGCAGTGCAGGACGGCTGCGCCACCACAGCCACGCGGTCTGCGCTGCCGAGCTGATCGTGAAGGACGCCAGCCCAACGTAGAGACCGATCATCTGGCCCCAAACCACCCCTGCCCACAGCAGCATGATATTGACGACGAGATAGATAATGACCGCCTCGGTGATGCCACGCGTGCGCCGGCTATTGACGATGGAACCCTGGTACCAGCTCTGAAGCGCGGTTAAGGCCGGGATAGGCAACGTGAGCCAGAGCCCAGTGCGCGCCAGCTCCGCCAGGTGCGGCGGCAGCGCCGAAACGCGGCTGAACCACACCTCGGAGAGGGGCGTCATGACGAAAAGGAGCAAGAAAGCCGTCAGTGAAACGGCCAGGATGCCGGTGAAGAGGCGCAGGCTGGACATCATGCCGCGGCGATCCAGCAGCGCCACGACGACCTCGTTGAAGGCGAACCCCATGCTGCGGATGAGGAAGAGCAGCCCGATGACGACGGGCCAGACGGCCAGTGAGGCGATTGGATCGGGCATGCGACTGAGGCCCGCGCTGCCGATCGGCTGGGCGACCAAACTGATGAATGATGTCAACGCCAATGGGATGTAGAACGCGAAGAACGCGCGCCAAATGAGAGGCGGCACCACAGGCGGCGCCGGCTTGACATCGTCGCGCAGCACCGGTCGGACGGCCACGCCAATGTAGACGGCCTCGCTGATCACGCCGGCGATCACGGCCGAAGTCGCCACGACGATTCCCGATACCGTCCCCACAGAATAGCCGATCAGCAGCACCAGGCCGTTGGCGCTCAATCGCATCACGGTGCCAGCGCCAACGGCCTTGGAATGACCGAAACGGATCAGCACCCCCTGATGATAGCGACGATACGCGATCGCCCAGGTCCAGGGCGTCATGATCATCAGGCCGATGCGCGCCGGCTCCACAATCGCCTCCGGCACGCCAAGGATGCCCCGGACCACCACGTAGTACAAGGGGGTGAAGACCAGCAGCAGGTGCAGCCCCGTCATCACGGCACTGGTGGTCATCATGAAGCGCCAGATCTTGCGATAGGAAGCCCAATCCTTGCTCAGCGCCGTAGAAGCCGAAAGCAACATCAGGATCGGCGATTCGATGATCAGCGCCAGCGGGAAGACCACGCCGCCGTAGGCCGCAAGATTGATCGATGGATTTGGAAGCCGCGCCACCACCGCGCTGAGCGCGGGCAACTCGGCCGCCATCAGCATCCAGCTTGCGGCCAACGGCCACCAGGTGCGGATGATGCGCTGCATCTCCGGGCGCATCATCGAGGAACGGAGATTCGTGATCGGCAAAATCGTCTACCTTTCGGAACGCGACGTTGGAACGTCAGCATTGTACACGAGAAAGCCCAACCGGAATAGAGCGCCAAAGGAGCGCGCATCTTTGCCGATTTCTCCGCAGAGTGCTATTATCGAGCGAGCGTACCCGCATCTCCAGCACCATCGAGGGGAGGAAGCCATGGCAGAGGGAAACAAAAATCGTACGGCAGCGGTTGCCGTCGTCACAGGCATCATCGCCCTGCTCCTGGGGCTGTGCCTGGGCATCATGTTCGGCGGCGTGAGCGGCTATCTGGTGGGCCGCTCGTCTGCACCGAAGCCTGCGCCGGTGATCCGTCCAACGCACACGAGCAGCGCCCCGCAGCGGGTGACGCCCGCTCCTGCGCGGGCAACCCCCACACCTGCGCCGCGCGTTACGCGCCCTGGCCCCGCGCCGACTGTCGCACCGATTCAGCCGGGCTCGGGCCCCGGCAATCTGCCGCCAGCGGGCGCCCTGATCCAGGAAGTGGCCGATGGCTCTCCCGCGGCTACCGCCAACCTGCGCCGCAACGATGTGATCACACGGGTTGAAGACACACCGATCGACGCGGATCACCGCCTGGCCGACGTAGTAGCGCAATACAAGCCTGGCGACACGGTGAGCTTCACCGTCTGGCGCGGAGGCAATACGCGCGTCGTCAAAGTCACGGTCGGCGCGCATCCCGACGACGCCAAGCGCGCCTACCTGGGTGTCAGGTACAGCGATATCGCTCCGGAGCAGGGGACGCCGCGGCCGAGTCCCTGAAGTCTACTTCCAATATCTCGCCAACCAGAGCCGGCGCAGCGCCGCCCACAGCGGTTTCCAGCGCCGGCGCTCTTCCCCTTGCGGCAAAGCCGGGACCGGTTGAGGCGCATAGAGTAGTGCCTCGTAGCTTTCGGCCAGCGGCAACACGTCAGCCTGAACCTGCGCGTCAGCCAGGGCGACGCGCACACGACCTCGGCGTGCGCCGCCGGCGACCTGATCCGCTGCAGCCGCCACCGCAAGGGCATATTCGCGCGGTGTGTCGGCGGCCTGCGCCGGTCTGCCAAGCCGTCCGCCCCAGTGCGCCAGCCGCCGGTAGACGTCCGTGATGCCGCCCGTCTGACGCTCGCCGCGAAGCCATCTAAAAGTAACCAGCGCTACAAGAGCCAACAAGAGGCATAACAAACCCACCAGCCGCCTGAGCCACATGCCGCGCGCTTCCCCGGCCGCCTGCACTTCGCCCAGTTGGCGCAGCGCGGCGAGACTCGAATCGAGATCGGCGAACTCGAGCTCGGGCGGTGTCATCGCATAGGGCCCGGCGGCGAGCGACGTACGTTCGGGGACGAGGCGCGATGGGGTTGGCTCGAACGGTATCCAGCCGAAGCCGGAGAAGTACACCTCCGCCCACGAATGGGCGTCCATCTCGGTGACAGTGTACTGGTCCGCCTGCTGGTCGTAGTTGCCCGCCCCATAGCCGATCGCGAGCCTGGCCGGCACGCCGCTCAATCGGGCAAGCACAACCATCGCACTGGCGAAGTAGTCGCAGTAGCCCTTTCCCAGATCGTTCAGAAACCAGGAAACAACCTCCCGATCTTTGGGCGGCGCTGGCACGTCCAACGTGTAGGGCAGCTTGCGCAGTGTTGCTTCGATCGCCACGGCCTTGTCGTAGGGCGTCTCTGCGCCGGCTGTGATCTCGGACGCGTACGCCGCCAACTCAGGCGGCAGATCGGCCGGCAGTTGCAGATAGGTTTCGATGATATCGGCGGTGTAGAGGGTGTCAGCCACACGAAGAGCCGTCGGGCTGACATCCGGGACGGCGCCCAGCACGGCATAGCGTTCAGGCATGCTCGGCGCCGAGATGGCGATCAACTCGCCGAGCGCGCGCAACGTCGCCTGGTACGGCCGGTCGGCAGAGATGGGCTCGCCCGCCGCATACATGATCGCTCGCGTCGCCTCCTCAACCTGCACCGACGCCAGGATATTCCGGCGGAGCGGCGGCATGAAGCTCGACCAGGGTTGTCCCGGCGCCAGATCCAACGGCTTGGGGAAACGCTCGACTGCGGCAACGTCCTCGCCCCAGCCGCGGCCAGTGTACTGCGCGAAGGTCTGCCCGCGCCAGTAGAGCGGCTCACCAGGTTTCGCGCCGCGCACTTGCACCCGCATGGCGATCTCCTGCGTCAGCTCAGGTCGGCCACCGAGCAGATGTGCGCGCGGAAGACCGCCGGCAGCCACACCCATCGGCGGCACGAGCGAGCGCCGGCTTTCCACGCCGGGAAAGCTCTGCGCCATCCGCACTTCGACCTGCCGATAGGGCGCCTCAAAGGTGCGCCAAAAGGCCTCGGAGATCGACCGAGGGGATATGCCAGGCAGCAACGGCGATAGCACCAGAACCAAAGCCGCCAATCCTAAAGCGGTGAACGCATAGTCCAGTTGCACCTCGTTCGAATAGTCGACCCCCTCCTCGTCCCACGAACGCGTCATCCGGTTGAGACGAGCAAGCACGAGCAGGCCCGTCAGCGCACCGAGGAAGGTCAGCAACCACGTCTGACCGGCGTCGGCGTTGTAGACCTGCTGCGGCAGCAGGAAGCCGGTGGGGAACAGCGCCACGAACACGCGGCCGCGGCGTACAATCCACCAGCCGGCCCATGCCGCCACGCACCACGCGATCAGCGCGGCGAAGCTGACCATCACCAGGTTGTCGGGGATGCCGCGTGCGGCGATGACGCCATCCACCCACCAGGCGACGCGCTGAGCGAAGTCGGTCAAGCGCGTCGCCTGCTCACCCAGCGCATTCAGCGGGGGCGCAACGAGCTGGCACCTCGTCCAGATCCCGCAGGCGCCTCCCCAGGCCAGCCAGCGAGCGATCTGCCAGAGCGATGGCAGTGGATTAAGGACATACACGCCCCACATGAGCGTGGCGATGACGCCGGTGAAAAACGTGATGGGCGCCACCAGAAATCCACGCCATCGGCGACGCCCCAGCCACCAGCCAAACAACAGCCCCAGGGTGCTGAGCGTGAGCGTCACGCCCACGCCGGCCAATAGCCGGCCCTCGGCCGCGGCGGACGGCAACGAGACCACGCCGATCCATGCCAACGCAAACACCAGCCATCCCTCGCGCGGCCGCAGACGGTGGACGACTCGACCGATGAACGGCGTCTCCTCGAACGGCTCTTGAGCGATGCGCCCGTTGACCATCAGACTTCCTCTTCTACCTCGACCTCGACCACGCGACCGAAGCCGCCCAGCGTCTTGAGCTCACGGCGTTGGCGGCGAATGCGGTCCATCGGCTGGAACGGGAATCCTTGCGGCACGATGTGGCTCGGAATGCGTTGTCTGGCCAGCAAGCTGCGCAAACCGAGCACGGCATCCGGAGAGCCGAGCGGCGGATCAAACGTCGTGCTGTCAACCAGTACCACGGCCGGCGCATTCCCGCGCGCCATCAATGGCACCAACGGCGCCACCCAGCCGGCGTCCTGAGAGGGCGTAATCACCACCACGGTGCGGCCGCTGCCCAGGCTGGCGCCGGCCTGGGTCAACAGTTCGGTGAGTGAGTGGCCCGCGCCGGGCTCGGCTTCGGCCAATGCGCGCAAGATGCGCCAGAGTTGCGTCTGACCGCGGGCGGGCGCCACCATCACCGGCGTCTGCCCGTTCATCAGCAAGCCCACCCCCCGGCGCTCGCCGCCACGCGTGAATTGAGCGGTCAATGATGCCGCCATGATGACTGCGTATTCTTGCGTCGCCTCGGCGCCCCGCCCTGTCTGGACGTCGGCATCCAGATCGACCACCAGCCACAGGTCGCCGGTCGGTTCCCGATCAAACTCGCGTACCATCAGGTGCTCATGCTTGGCCGTCGAGGGCCAATGGACGTGGCGCAGGCTGTCGCCAGGCAGGTGCGGCCGCAGCCCGCCGACGGTAACTGTATCTTCCAATGCGCGCTCGGAGACAGTGGCGCGCCCCGGCGCTCGGCCGGTGGGGATCTGCAGGTCGGGGAGATACGATGCGCGCGGATAGACCAGGAGCGTCGTCGTCGCAGGATAGTGGTGGGTGACCTCGAAGAAGCCGCACGGGTCGGCCATGACCAGATCGGTCGGCCCCAGCCGGAAAACACCGCGTCGCTGGCACTCGCCGGAATAGGCCCAGGTGCGCTGCTCGTTGCTCGATGCGGACTCGACGCGGTCCGCGCGATAGCCCGGCACTGCCGAACCATCACGCACGCGCGCCCACAACACCGGCAGCCGCCCGGTGTTGACCAGCACGAAATCCTCGCGCAGCAGGTCGCCGGCCACCACCCATGTACCCACGGCGCGGCGCGTCAACGTTACCTTGTTTCGCAGCGAATACGCCCAGTAGAAATTGACCACCAGCAGCACGCTCAGCCCCACCAGCAGCCAGCTCCAGGCATTTGCCGGACTGACGAGTTGGATGAAAAGGAGCAGTCCCCAGGCGATGAAGGGAAGCAGACTGGCCGGTCGCAGCCGCCGGACGATCAATGGCTCGATTTCCATACGAGGCAGTAGTATATCACAAAGCGTCACTGCCTCGGCTACCCAACCTCTCGGAGTTCGCGTCTTTTTGCCAAATTGGCTGATGGGTGCAATAATGCGCCGCTGTCGCGTCAAAGTGCGAGCGACATCACGGGCAGTGAAGCAATGGAGAACTCTATCCCGGGAGCCTCGGTTTCAACGACCAAGGATACATACCAGTTCCGTATTCTGCAGGCCGGGACGTTGCCGCTGCGACCTGATGGGTCCGTTGCAGGCGGGACAGAGCACCGGTGCACTTCAGTCCTGATTTGGCCTGCGGACGAACGCCCCAGTCGGGCCAACACGATCTGCACCGATCCGTGTTTCACTGAAGAAGGCTTCCGCCAAACTGCAGCGCCAGAACTTCGCCAACTTGGGTTGAGCGTCTCAGATCTGAGCTATTGCTTCGTCACCCATGAACACCTCGACCATCGGCCTTGGTTTCCAACCGAGCAGCCGGCAAACCTTCGTGCGCTGCCCACCATGCCGAACGAAGCAGGCTTTCCTGGGCTGTCGACTGTGCGGTGTCCCGGTCATTCGCCGGGAATGCGAGCCTTGCGCATGCGCTCCCCGGAATGGCATGACGTCTGGATCGTCGGTGACGCCGTGCTGAATTTGGAATGGTTGCAGGCGTGGGGCTATTATTGGCCCAACTTCTACGATATTGCGGCCATCGTCAAGACTTGGCGCAGCGTCGCCGCGATCCTTGAAGCAGATGTCGTCATTCCCGGCCATGGCGAGCCGATTCCGGTCACTGCTGACCTGATACGTCAATTGCTCACCTCTTTCGGCGAT
>JALOOE010000566.1 GCA_025454565.1 Anaerolineae bacterium | reverse complement strand
CACACAGGGCACTCGTAGAAGTCCAGTCCGGGCACGACATAGGACTGGCCGCGATATATGCCTGTCCAATCCCGGCAAACAGGACTGATCTTCTCGCTACCGCAGGTCGGGCAATGCGTGATGCTCAGGTGCATTGACTCCGCAAGGACTTGTCCCAGCACTACCGATTCAACTGCATCGGCATGATCACATGCGTGAACTCCTCGGGGCCGGCGCCAACGGGGCGGAAGACGCCCGGCCGGTCGGAGCGGGAGGTCTCCAGCACGACCTGCGGTGTGTCGATCACCGAGAGCACTTCGATCAGGTAGCGGGCGTTGAAGGCGATTTCGAGGCCATTGCCTTCGACGAGCGCATCGACCTCGCTGACGTTGTCGCCCGCCTCGGCCGATGTGGAGCGCAACACGACCTGACCGGGCTCGGTGTCGCTGCCGGGGACGACCTGGAACATGACGCGGTCCGAAGCATCGCGCGCGAAGAGCGAGGCGACCTTGAGCGCCCGCTGGAACGCCGCGGTGTCGATCACCGTGCGCGTGGTGTAATTCTTGGGGATGATCGCGTTGTAATCGGGGAACTTGGCGTCGATGAGCTGCGACACCAGATCGACCTGGTGGAACGCGCCCTTCTCCCCCTCGCCCCGGCCCTTCATGCGGAACAGGATCTGGTTGCGCGCCGCGGCGACGGCCAGCTCGACCGGCTGATCGGGATCGCACTCGCCGCTGATCCGGCTGACCTCTTGCAGCGAGCGGGCCGGGATGATGACGCTGTGATCGGCGGGCGAGGGCATGGGCAGGATCGTGCGGCGCACGGACAGGCGATAGCCGTCGGTGGCGGCGAGGGTCAGACGATCCCCCTCGAAGCGCGCCAGCACGCCGGTCAGCGAAGGCCGGCTGGTGTCCTTGGCATCGGCCGCGGCGAATGCCACCTGGTCGATGATCTTGCGCACCATCGCGGGCGGCAGGCCCAGGCTGCGCTCGCCGTCCGCAGTCGGGATGAGCGGGAACTCACTGGCATCGATCCCTTTGATGTTCGACTCGAACCGGGCGCACTTGAGATTGACACTCATCGTGCGCACCACCATCTCCAGGTTGATCTTCTCGGCCGGCACCGAGCCCACCCATTCAGTCAGCAGCCGGGCCGGAAGCGTGATCGCGCCGTCGTCCTCCACCTGCGCGCCCAGCCAGCAACTGACGCCGACTTCCAGGTTGGTGGCAGCGAGCTTCAGCCTGCCGTCATCCGTGCTGAGCAGGATGTTGCCGAGCACAGGCAGCGTGCTGCGCGACGATACGGCCCGACCCACGATGGATAGACCCTTGGCGAGATTTTCTTGGAGGATGGATAAGCGCACGGTCGTGCCTCCTGGGCGTTGATGAGCGGTGCATCAGAAGAATCAAAGCTCTTACGTTGGCGAACAGTATATCACCGAATGACATAAACTCAAACTCGCAAATCATCGACCGATTTCGGCGCGGCGCCGACTCCCGGCAGCGTCAGGGCGCTCACGGGATGGTAGTGGACATGCACCCGGCGCAACAGGTCGATGTCCCTGTAGAGGGCGCGTTCGGCCTGCTCAGAGATCGCATCGCCAGTGGCTACGGAGAGGGAGCCGTCAATACCGATCGTCAGGTTGACCACAAGATAGGGCCCGAAACGATGCGTGTAGACCTCTTCTACCTGTTTGATGCCCGGTATACGCCGCAAGATATCCTGGATCTGTTCGGCGAGCTCCTGGCTGGGCACATCGTCCATCAGATCCATCGTCGCATCGCGCAGGATGGCGATCCCGGTGCGCAAGACGAGCAGCGCCACGATCGCGCCGGCCAACGGATCGACCCACGGCAAGCCGTTTCGCCCCAGGAAGATGCCGAGTGCCGCGCCCGAAGCCGCGAAGACATCATTGCGATGGTCGTAGGCCAAAGCCGAAACCGCGACGTTATGCGTGCGCCGGGCGACACCACGCGTATAAAAGAAGAGCACGAGCTTGAGCCCCACTGTGAACAGGGCTACCACCAGTGCGATGGGCGCCGCGCCGCCGAACGTGGCCTGTCCGGTCAGCAACTCAAATACTTTGTTGATCGCATCCCAGAAAATCGCGACCGCCGTGGTGATCACGAATGCGCCAACCACGAGCGCCGCGATGCTCTCCAACTGGCTGTGTCCGAGCGGATGCTCGCGATCGGCGGGCTTGCGCGATAGATGCATGAATATGCGCACGACGATATAGTAGGCCACATCGGAAGTCGAGTTGATGCCGTCAGCCAGCAATGCCGGACTATGGCCGATGACGCCGATGCTCGTTTTGAGGGCAGCCAGAAACATATTCGCGACCAGGCCGAGGTTCACCGCCCGAACGCCCAGCGTATGGCGCTGCTGTCCGTCCATGGATTCCGGCGCTTCAGCAGTCATCGTGCTCCTGCAGCCAGCCGTTTTCCATGCCGGCGGCCTCGAACGCGTCCAGCGCAGCCTCATATTCGTCGAATGTGATCTTGCGGCCCAGGATCGGGTCATCCACGGCTTTGTAGGCGGGGAAATACTGATCCATCACGCTGACGTGCACGCGCGGCGAAAGCTCGGTCGCGATCCAACGCATCACGCCGGGGGTATCGGCCAGGCCATCGGGCAGCACCAGGTGGCGGATGATCATACCGCGGCGAGCGATGCCGGCGTCGTCCAGCAACAGCTCGTCGCCCACCTGCCGGAACATCTCCCGCAGCGCTGCCCGGTTATGCGAGACATAGCCCGGAAAGCCGGAAATGCGGCGCGCCGCGGCGTCGTCGGTGTATTTCGCATCGGGCAGCCAGATGTCGATCACGCCTTCCAACAGCCGCAGCATCTCGACCGTCTCGTAGCCGCTGGTGTTGTAGACCAACGGCACGCGCAGCCCGAGGCCGGCGGCATGATCGGCGGCGGCGAGAATCTGGGGCACGAAGTGGGTCGGCGTGACGAAATTGATGTTG
>JALOOE010000033.1 GCA_025454565.1 Anaerolineae bacterium | reverse complement strand
CTGAATCGCCAGACGGTCATCGATGACGGTGATGAGAATGCCGGTGATCAGGGAATAGATGAGGATGCTGAATCCCAGCAGCGAAACGGCCACCAGGGCAGTGTACCACAGGGTCAGCTTGAGACGAATCGACATGCCGTCAGTCTTCCCGGAGCGCGTAACCGACGCCACGCACCGTCTGGATCAGGCGCGGCTCACCGGCCTCCTCCAACTTAGAGCGCAAATAGCGCACATACACCTCGATGATGTTCGATTCGCCGCCGAAATCATAACCCCAGATCCGATCGTAGAGGACATCTCGCGTGAGCACCTGCCGGGGATTCTGCATGAAGAGCGCCAGCATCTCGAACTCGCGCGCGGTCAGTTCGATGCGCCGGGCGCCGCGGTAGACCTCGTGGCTGCCGAGGTCCAGCGTCACGAAATCGAACGGTTTGATCACATAGTCATCGGCCCCGGCATCGAGTCCGGCTACGCGATCGGGCACGGCGTCTTTCGCGGTGAGGATGAGGATCGGCACATCGCTGGCGGCGCGCAACCGCCGGCACACCGTCAGGCCGTCGATGCCCGGTAACATCAGATCGAGCAGCACCATGTCGGGCTGGCGGTCACGCGCCGCGCTGAGGCCACTCTCGCCATCGGCCGCCACCTCCACCGAGTAGGCCTCGTAGATCAGGCCGCGGCGGAGCAGGTCGGCAATCTGTGGATCATCTTCGATAACTAGAATTCGTTCGGCCATATTCACTATCTGCTATCTGCTATTCGCTATCGGCGATCGCTATCAGCCAAGAACTGCATTGTAGCATCTTGCGCTGACAAGCCCAAAGCACGCAACTGGACACGCGGCTACTGAAGATTCGCGAAATCGAGTATAATATGCGCATCGGACGCAGGTTGTTGTCCGCGATTTGCTGAGGAGTCACACGCAATGGCTGATCCCAACATCGAAGTAGTTCAATCTCTAGCGGAGCGCGTCATCGAAAACGTCGAACGCGTCATCGTCGGCAAGCGGCGTGAAGTGCAGATGACGCTGATTGGGCTGCTGTGTGAAGGCCATCTGCTCATCGAAGATGTGCCCGGCGTCGGCAAGACGATGTTGGCCCGCTCCATCGCCAAATCGATCGGTTGCTCGTTCCGCCGCATCCAGTTTACGCCGGATATGCTGCCCAGCGATGTCACCGGCGTGTCGATGTACAACCAGAAGACGCGGGAATTCGAGTTTCGCCCCGGCCCGTTGGTGGCGCAGATCGTGCTCGCAGACGAGATCAATCGCGCCACGCCGAAGACCCAATCGGCGCTCTTGGAAGCCATGGAAGAACGGCAGATGACCGTCGACGGCGTCACCTATCCGATGGAGCGGCCCTTCCTGGTGTTGGCGACGCAGAACCCCATCGAATACGAAGGCACCTTCCCGCTGCCGGAAGCGCAGATCGACCGCTTCATGATGCGGGTCAGCCTGGGCTACCCCTCGGCTGCCGACGAGATGCGCATCCTGGAGCTCCAGCGCGAACATCATCCGGTCGAGGATATCGGCCAAACCGTGACGGCGGCTGAGTTAGTGGCAGCTCAAGCAGCCATCAAGCGCGTTTATGTCGATGATCTGGTCAAGGAATACATCGTTGACCTCGCCAATTCCAGTCGGCGGCATCCTGACGTCTACCTCGGCGCCAGCCCGCGCGGCAGCCTGGCGCTGTTCCACGCCACGCGCGCCTATGCGGCGCTGGAAGGCCGCACCTATGTGATCCCCGACGACGTGAAGATGCTACTGGTCGCCACCTTCGCGCATCGTCTGATCATCAGCCCGTCGGCGCGCCTGAAGAATGTGGAAGCCCGGGCGGTCGTGGAACAGATCGCGGGGTCGGTGCCTGTACCGGGTATGCGCGCGAAGGTGACGCGGTGATGCCGGAAACTCGGAGCTGGAAGCCGGATGTCGGGCACTCGACGCTGGATACCAGGCGCTGGACGCAAGATGCCTGGGATCGGAAGCCGCCCGATCTCCAACCTTCAGCTTCCGACCGCCAGCCGCCAGCCGCCAGCCGTCAGCTTCCAGCTTCCAGTCGCGAGGTCCAATCGTGAAACATGCCTGGGGCCTTGTCGTCATTTGGGTTCTGGCGCTGCTGTTCGCGCTGAATACCGGTCGTGAGTGGGCATACAATGTCCTCTATTTCATTACGGGCGTCATCGGCGTGACCCTGATCTGGGCCTGGGCCAATTTGCGCGGGCTGACGCTGAAACGCGGCTCTCGAATCCAACGCTCGCAGGTCGGCAGGTATTTCGAGGAATCGCTGGAGTTGGTGAACGGGTCGCGTTGGCCTAAGTTGTGGGTAGAGCTCGACGATCTATCCGATCTGCCCGGACATCAGGTCAGCCGGGTGGTGAACTCGCTGGGCGGCCGAGCATCCTCACGCTGGCAAGTACGCACATTGTGCCAACAGCGCGGCCGCTACTCGCTCGGCCCTGTCGTGTTGACCAGCGGCGATCCCGTGGGCATCTTTCGGTTCACGCGCTCGCTCCTGGACACGACCTCGCTAGTGGTGTCGCCGGCCACCATCCCGATTCCAGGCTTCACCCCCCCCATCGGCTACCTACCGGGCGGTGAGGTGATGCACCGCCGCACGCCGTACATCACGGCAAGCGTCTCCGGCGTGCGCGACTATGCCCCCGGCGACAGCTTCAACCGCATCCACTGGCGTTCAACTGCGCGCACCGGGCGCATGATGTCCAAAGAGTTCGAGCTGGATCCTCTGGCCGATGTGTGGATCTTTCTGGACATGCATCGGGACGCACATGCCGCAGCGCCGTGGACACCGCAGACAAGCGGGCCATTGTTCTGGACATCGCGCAAAACAGAGCAACGCATCGAGTTGCCGCCGAGCACGGTCGAATACGGCGTTACGATTGCAGCTTCGCTGGCCCAGCACTTCTTGCACATGGATCGCGAAGTGGGCTTTCTGAGCTATCCGAAGCGCCGCGAGTTGGTCCAACCGGACCGCGGCGAGCGTCAGCTCACCCGCATGCTCGAAGTCCTGGCCGTCGCCCAGGCGGAAGGCACGGTGCCGGTGACGCAAATGCTGGCGGGCGATGGCACCCATCTGACGCGCCAGTCCACCCTGATCGTCATCACCGCATCCACCGACACGAAGTGGATCACTGCGCTGCGCGGTCTGCGCTCACGCGGTGTACAGGGCATCGGCGTCTTTCTCGCGGCCAGCACCTTCGGCCCGGCGCCGGAATGGTCCGGCACGGTCGCCGATCTCCAGGCCAGCGGTATGCCCGCCTACCTGGTCAAACGCGGCGACGACCTGCCAGCCGCGCTCAGCCAGCCGATCAGCGGCTCTGGGCGGAAATCCAACGGCGTGTGGGCGCCCCGCAGCGCGATCTGACAGCCGCGGCCCCTTTTCCGTCCCGCATCCGCCCACAGATGATTCCAACCGGTTTCCGGAGCCTGAGACCTTGGAGTTTCAACAATGGATCGATGCACTGAAAAACGCCGCTGGCTGATCCTCTTGCTCGGGATCACAGCGCTCATCCTCATTGGTCTAGCCCTACCCCCGGCTTCGCCCGTTGCCACCGCGCAGCCACCCGCGCCGGAGACGCCAATCGGGCGTCCCACGCCCGATTGGTCGGCTCCGCACGTGCCGGGTCAGTTACTGGTCAAGTTCGCCGACGCATCGGCGGCTGGCGCGACGGCGCTGGCCGCGCAGACTGGCATGTCAGTCCAGAGCGCGATCCCGCAATTGGGGATCGCGGTGGTTGAGACGGCCGGCGCCAATTCGAACGCAGAGCTGGCTGCGACCGCTGCGGCGCTGGAAGCGAATCCCGCCGTCGTGTGGGCGGAGCCAAACTACACCTTCACGCTCGACGCGGTGCCCGACGACCCAAACTTTCCTATCCAGGCGCCGTACCTGAACCGCCTGGAGATGCCGGCAGCCTGGGACTTCACCACGGGACGGCCGGAAGTAGTGATCGCCATTCTCGACACCGGCGTCTACCTGGGCCACCCTGATCTGGCGGCAAACATCTGGACTAACCCGCTGGAGATCCCGGATAACGGCATCGATGATGACGGCAATGGCTTCATCGATGATGTTCACGGTTGGAATTTTGCGGGGAACAACAACGCAGTCGCCGATGACCATGGTCACGGCACGCATGTGGCAGGTATCGCCGCGGCACGGATCAACAACATGACCGGCATTGCGGGCATGGCAGGCAGAACCTCGATCATGCCGGTTAAGGTGTTTTACCCGCCGCCCAACGTGCTGGGAACGTATGAGGATCTGATCCGGGCCATGATCTATGCCGCCGACAATGGCGCGCGTGTGATCAATATGAGCCTGGGCGCCAGCAGCTACAGCCGCGGCGAGGAGGCCGCGGTGGACTATGCCTGGAACCATGGCGCTATAGTCGTCGCAGCAGCGGGCAACACGGGGCGCAACACCTATCATTACCCCGCTGCTCATCCCAACGCGATCGCCGTGGCTGCGACCGACGCTTCCGACAACCGGGCTGGCTTTTCAACCTATGGTGATTTCGTCGATGTCGCCGCGCCAGGCGCCAGCATCTACTCAACGCTAATGAGTGGCAGTTACGGCTACATGAGTGGCACCAGCATGGCGTCGCCACACGTGGCCGGCATGGCGGGGCTGATCTTCTCGCTGAATCCACAACTCACCAACGCCCAAGTGCGCGAGTTGATCGAGAAGAACGTCGATGATCTGGGGGCGACGGGCTGGGATCCTTACTTCGGGCACGGCCGCATCAATGCTCGCAAGTCGTTGGCAGCCGTGGCGCCGCCACCGCAGCCGAGCCCCACGCCTACGCCGCATCCGCCGCTCGCCAAGTGGCCGGCCGGCTGCCAGGATCTGGTGACGGACGGCAGCTTTGAGGTGGGCCTGGGCGCGTGGCAAGCCAGCGGCGCGTGGAGCGTCGATGCAACGCAGGCGTATACAGGCACGCAGGCGGCGCACTTCACGGGCGGCCCGAACGCATCGGGGTTTCTCACGCGTACAGTGACGCTCACGCAAACCAATGCGCTTGGGGGCGCCAGCTTCCCGCACGAAGGAACGCTCTGGTTTGCGTTTCGCATCGAGAGCAAAGATTTCGGGTGGGGCAGCACGCCCCAGGCGCCTTACGACGACTGGCTAACCGCGGAGTTTCGCTCGACCGACGGCAAGCTGGTGAGCTCGCTGTTACGCACGGGAAATACTGCGGACAGCGCCCCCGGTCTGCCGTGGGATCGCTATCTCTATCGCATGCAGCCGGCTGATCTGCAATCTCTCGGCGCGCTGGGCGTCGTTGATCTGGTCTTCACCGCCGGCAACGATGCCGATGCCGCGCCCACTAGCTTCTGGATCGATGGTGTGCGATTGTGCATGACCACAGCCAGACGCCTCTATCTGCCACTGGTGACCATCATCGACCAGCCAACGGCGTTGGCGCGTTGAGCGTAACCTGCGGATATGCGATTGTGCTGCTGCTCAGGCCGGTCTGGAGACCATGCCTGAGCAGTTACTTCAGCGAATCGAGCCAATCCCTGAGGAACTGTGCGGTCGATTCGAACGCCAGTTCGGCCCAGGGCAGTTCTGCCGGCGCGAACCAGCGCGCATCGCTGACATCATCGCAAGCGGCCAACTCGCCGCCGCGCGGTGCGGCACGAAAGACGATCAGGATGCCGCGGCGTTCGCTCCATCCGGCCAACGGTGCGATGCCGTGCAGCCCATTCACCGCGACGACGATCCCCGTCTCCTCCTCGATCTCGCGTACCACCGCTTCCTCAGGGAGCTCGTCGGCGTCCATGTAGCCCGCGGGCAGCGCCCAGTAGCCGACGCGCGGCACAGCCGCCCGCCGCACCAACAGTACGCGCGCGCCATCGCTGACCAGCCCGGCCACCGCGACCTTCGGATCGGCGAAGTGGATGAAGCCGCAGGCGCGGCAGAAACGTCGCGTCCGACCGAATTTGACCTCATCGGCCAGCCGCGCGCCGCAGAGAGGACAGAAGACGTACATGACGTTCATACGTCGGCACGTTTCAATATTTTAGCGTTCCATTGGTTCAACGTTCAACCGCCTGACGCACGGCTCTCAGGTTGCTGAAGGGCGCGTTGCACGGCGCCACGCAACCGGAGGAAAGGATCAGTCGTTGGCCGCCGGTCTGCTCGACAGCATCGATGGCGCGCGCCCGGATCTGATCGGGATCACCGCGCAGCACATCCTGCCAATGCTCCAGCCCGCCCGAGACGGCCCCGCGGAAGCGCTTCATGCCTTCTCCAAGCGCAGGTGACGTCTCGCGATCGTGCCAGTTGAGCGCCTGGGCCGGGTATTGCGCCACGAGATCGAACATCACGTCCGCGCCGTGGAGGTGCACCATGTTGAACCAACAATCCGCTGCGGCCGCCAGGATGCGCCGGTCATACGGTTCACCGAACTCGCGATACTCTGCCTCGCTCAATAGAGCGAAGCTTGCCCACTGCACCGCATAGTAGATGCCGGCGATGCCGAGCGGCTTGCACGCCTCGATGAACGCGATCACGCTGCGCGTGATCGTTTCGAGGCCTGCGTGCACCTGCTGCGGATTTCTGCGCACCTGCAACAGCAGCCGATCGGCTCCGACCAGGTGGCGGGCTTGAGCCAAGGGGCTGAAGACCGTCTGAATGAAAGGCACATCGGTCTTCACGGCGTCCTGGATCAACGCGAGGCATCGGAGTTGACCGCCCAAGGCGCCGTCCTGCGGATCGAGCACGGGCAGGCTCGCCCAATCGTCGGGCGACTTGATGACCGTATTGAGGTACTCGCGCGTGCCTTCGTCGCCGCCGCCGAAGCGGGTCTGGATGCCCCAATCGACCAGGCAATAGCTGCTGGCCGGTGACACCTTGATGAAATCCCAATCGTATTGGGCCTGCCAGGTCAGCGTCGCGTCCGCCAGGTCGGCTGGGCGTTGGTCGTCGCCGGGGAAGTGGCGCCAGAGCGCAACCGCGATGCGGTCGGTCGGCGCTCCGGCAAAGGTGGCGAGCAGGCGCTCGCGACGGGTCATACGTGCGGTCACGGTGAACTCCTTGATGAGATTCATGACGAAAGACCAAAGACGGAAGACCAAGGGGCGACGTGGGTCATCGCTCTTGGTCATTGGTCCTTTGTCATTCGTCTTTCATTTGGGTATCAGCTCCCACAGCCGCGGCCCGAAGATCGCGACCCCGACGGCCACTGCGGCGATGGCGGTCACCAGCACGGCAGCCGCGCTGACGTCTTTGGCCACCTTCGCCATCGGATGATACTCCTCGGTCAGCAGATCAACTGCCAGCTCGGCCACGGTGTTGACCATCTCAGAAGCGACTACGACCCCCATCGTCAGCGCGATGACCGCCCACTCGACGGCGGTCACTCGCAGCAGCACACTGGCGATGATGACAAGCCCCGCGATCACCAGATGCACGCGCATGTTGCGTTGCGTCCGGACGACGTAGGCGATGCCCTCGAAGGCGTAGCCGAAACTACGAAAAAATGCATTCACGGTGTCGTTTGTCGGGCGGAAGGGCATGTGGCGTATAGCCGACGATGCATCATCTACTATACGCAATACGCTACGTGTGCTACACGCTGCACGCGGCGCTTTTCAGAATCTCATCCTGGCGCGCCCACATGGCCGTTTCCTCATCCGGCTCGGCATGATCGTAGCCCAGGAGGTGCAGCGTACCGTGGACGGCCAGAAGTCGCAGCTCATCGGCCAGCGACCGGCCCAACCCCGCGGCCTGCCGGCGCGTGAAAGGCAAGGCGATGATGATATCTCCCAGATACGCCGCCGCTTCGGGCGCACTGACGAAGCCGGGAGTCGGTTCCTGTGCCGCGAAAGAGAGCACGTCGGTAGGCCCGTCGGTGTCACGATACGCGCGATTGAGTTCAGCCACCGCCTCGTCGTCCGTGATGACCAGGGTCACTTCGGCATCGGCGTGGTCCTCCGCTGCCAGGGCGATCGCAATCACGCGCGCCAGGTCGGCGGCATCTACTTCGGCCAGGAACGGCTCATCGATCTGGATGCTGATGCGGTCATCGGCCGGCTCAGACGGCACGAGAGGCGCCGGAGTCTCGGTTGGTGGTCGGTCCACGACGTTCCTCCTTGGCAGGTCCCGCAGCGGGTTCGCCTGGCTGCGGTGGCGTTTCAAGCGCGGGCGGAGCAAACGGTTGCGCCAGCATGGCCTCCGTCGGGTATGTGATGCGCGGATGTTGGAGACCACGCAAGACATCGACAAACGCCCGCCGAATGTCGCGCAGATCGTCGAGCGTCAGCGGGCACTCGTCCAACTGCCCCGAAACCATCCGTCCTTCGATGCTTTCAGCGACGATCTGCTCGACTTCCTCGACGGTGGCGGGTCGCTTGGAGCGCACCGTCGCCTCGGCGCCATCCGCCAGCATCGTAATGGCCGTCTCGACGGTCTGCGGCTTCGGACCAGGATAGCGGAAGGCGTCCTTGTCCACGGTATCCGACGCGCCGGCCTGACGAGCGGCTTGATGGTAGAAGTAGGACACGAGTAGCGTGCCGTGGTGTTCGGGGATGAAGTCGATCACGCGTTGCGGCAGCCGATGCTTCTTCGCCAGCCCGATGCCGTCCTTCACATGGCTGATGATGATTTGCGCACTGGTGTAGGGATCCAGCCGGCTGTGTGGATCCGTCCCTTCGGTCCGGTTCTCGATGAAAAAGTAGGGGCGGATCGTCTTGCCGATGTCGTGGTAATAGGTGCCGACGCGCGTTAATAACGAGTCCGCGTTGATCGCTTCGGCGGCGCGTTCGGCCATGTTGCTCACGATCAAGGTGTGGTGATAGGTGCCGGGCGCCTTCAGCAGGAGCTGACGCAACAGCGGATGCGTGGGCCGCGACAGCTCGATGAGTTGCAGCGGGGTGATCACGCCGAACACCAGGCCGATCAGATACACGCCGAGCAGGGTGACGGTGATCGTCAACAAGCCATTGACGAGGGCGGCGATAGAAAGCTCGAGGAGTGTGCGCGCGTCGATCTTGCCGCCTGTCAGCATGAATGCATAGACCGTCAGAAAATTCACCAACACGACGAAAAGCGCGGCCAGCGCAAAATCGGCGAGATGATCGCCGCGCTGCAATTTCAGCGTGCCAATCAGTGAGCCGGCAAAGGCAAAGGTCATCAGCGCCAGGTTGCCATCGGTCAACCAGCCGATCAGCAGCACAAACAAGCCCGCTACCACGAGACCCAGTCGCTGATTGACCAGCACCGAGAGCAACATCGCAAGCGCGGCATACGGGAACAGGTATGGCAGGAGGGCATGAAACGGGATCGCCAGCCTCGCAAAGATGATAAAAACCAATGTGAGAAGGGGAATCAGCAGCAGCTCAGCACGCTGTAACCAGAGCCGCGGCTCGATGCGCCAGAAGTAGTATAGAAAGAGGATGCCGAGTAGAAGCAAGAATGCGGCGGTTCCAATCACTTCTTTCCATGACTTGGTCGGCTGCCGCATCCCCAACGCCGCCAGCGCTTCGAGATCCAGCCCGGAAACGATATCGCCGGCCCGCAGGATTGTCTCGTTGCGCTCGATCGTCGTGGTGACCGGCTCCACCTGTTCGCGCGCGAACTGGCGGCGCTGTTCGGTGCGTTCAGCATTGTAAAAACTGTTGGGGATCACCAGGTCTTCAACCAGCGCGCTGACCACCGTCGCTTCTTCGTCGGTGAGATCCAGGCGGACCCGGGCGGGGATTCTGCGGCGTTCATCGGCCAGGTTGTTTTCGCGAATCTCCTCGCGCATGGCGCGTTCCAGGACGCCCGGCACCTCGGTGGCGACCCGCTCCCAGGAGGGATTGGGCAGCGTCAGCGTGCGGCTGATCACCTCAGGCGGCAGATCTATCGCTGTGATGGTCTTGACCTGAGCCCCCTTGGCCGCCAGATCGGAGTAGCTGTCGGCTCGCACCGAGCCGATGAACTCAACTACGCGGTTGGCCAGGGTGAGTTGCTGGCGCCCGACGCGCGCCTGTGGCGGGTCAAAAACTTCGGGGACGGCTTTTGCGGCCAGATCGCGACGTTGCTGGGTCAAGCTCTCGCTGACGTAAGTCACCTGGCGCGGCGCGATCACGTCCGCCGAGGCCACATCGCCCACCCGAAGCTCGACCTGCCCGGCCAGCGGCAGGCGCACCACCAGGATGAGCAGGCTGAGCACGCCTACGATCAGCCAAATCGTCAGGACGCGCACCCGCGCCGGCCACGGGATCTCCTGCGGCGTCATATGACGCCGCAGACGTGGGGGGTGAGATGCGCTGGCTTCGAGGGTCGGACCTGTCATCGGGCTTCCACTGGTCAGCCGGCGGTTGAAGCATCGGCTGATATCGAAAGTGCGTTGAAAACGCACCGGGCCACCAAGCGGCCAACCTGCCTCAACAGGTTTGTGTCACTTCAACAGCGCGTTTAGGCCAGCAGCTCCCGGACGACCCGGTTGATCGTCCCACCATCGGCCACCCCCTTGAGATCGACGTTCATGCGCTTCATCAC
>JALOOE010000565.1 GCA_025454565.1 Anaerolineae bacterium | reverse complement strand
CCCCCAACGACGCATGCGCCAGCAGGCGATCCACGCTCGGCAGCGCGCGCCGCCGGTCGCTCTGGGGCGCTGTGGCTTCGGCCATCGGTCACCTCACTCGAAAAAAGAAACCAGGTCTCGCCATCGAGAACCTGGTCGCACAACACGCTACAACGGTCAATCGGTCACCCCTGTGGGCGAAAAGGGACTCGAACCCCTGACCTCCTCGGTGTAAACGAGGCGCTCTAACCGGCTGAGCTATTCGCCCGACGCGCGGCATTATACCGCCGACCGCTGTAACGTGTCAAAGTCGGGGCCATGTTCGGGCTAGGATGAGGCGCCCTCGCCATCCGCACTGTCGCCGCTGACTATATCAGGAAAGGTATGACGCTCAACGCGCTTCCACTGCGTCTGGCCAATCTGCCACGGCAGCCGGTTCGTTGGCCGCGATGACGGGAGTGACCTGTGCCACAGGGATGCGCCGCTGCTCTGCACAGAACGTGCAGCGCCAACTTCCGATTGGCTGCCCCAGGGCGTCGCGGATGATTTGCACTCGAACCAATCCGCAGCCGCGTGGGGCAGTGAAAGCGTCAGGGCAGATGTCCATGAGCACCTCCTTATATGTCGCTTTTCAGCGTATGTGGTGCGTGAGAAGCCCTCCGGTTCATCCATCGCACATCAGGGTGCGCACCGATCATCTTTGTTGTGGGATGATCCACGTCGTTGTCTGGCCGGCGATGATCGTCTGCGGCGCGGGCAGCGCCCACTCGCCCAACCCTGTGAGCACGATCCGGCCGACCGCCAACTCGCCGCGCTGGACGGTCAGCGCCAGCTCGCCGCCGCGCACGCGATAGCTGCCCCACGCGTAGCCGCTCGACCAAAAGAAGCTGCCGTCTTGGGCCGCCAACGTCAGCCGCTTCTCCACCGCCGAATAACCGAAGCCGGTGAGCGCAAGCAGCGCGCCCCAGGCTGCCATCGCGCGGGCGTAATGATGGCCGCATTCGGCCTCATCGAACGGGCTGCGCTTGCGGCCATCGTAGCGATCCCGCACATTGCGGATGCAGCGCAGGCCTTCTGCGATCTGCCCTTCGTACAACATGCCGACGGCGGCCGTGTGCTCGAAGCCGGTCATGACTTCGGTGAAGTAGGGGAAGGGGTTGGCGGGCCGATCATACGGATAGCTCGCCATCAACAGCGCGGCTTCGTCGCCGAGGACATAGGAACGCATCACGTTGAAGTGATCGGTGAAGCCTTCGCGCAGATTATACCGCAATATGCTGCGCAGGGAAATCTGGACGTGCCCGGGGTCAAGCAGGTAGCCCAGGCCGCAGATGTGCGCTATAGATTGGCCGACGAGCTGATCCACCAGGCAGCCGGGGCCGAGCTGATAGTCGGGGTTGCCCAGATCGGCCGCGCCCATGCCGATCAGCAGGCTGGGTGCGACATCGGCGGCGCTCTGCGGCGGCCGGATCTCGTGCTCGTAGTATTCGCCGTTGAACAGATGCGCATCGGTCCAGGCGCGGCCGTGTTCGAACAGCTCGCGGCATATCGCGGCGAAATCGGCCTCGCCCAGATGGCGCGCCATCTCCTCGGCGGCGCGCAGCGCGCCCAGATACCAAGCCTCCATCTGCGGGTTCGGGCCGTAGTATTCCACATCCATCGTGTTGTGCTGGCAGCCCTCCATCACGCCGTCGCGGTCGGCATCCCAGCCGCCGGGGATCCAGCAGAATTCGACGGCGGCGCGCACTTTGGGCCAGAGCGCCCGCAGCAGATCGTCATCGCCGGATAGCTGCCACTCGCGATACATCTTCATGATGCAACCCATCTGCCCATCGGCGGCAGCCTTGCCGTATTCCTGCGCCCGGCCGATGGGCAGATTCACACGGAACGCCATCATGCCGTCGTCGCGGGTGGCGTGGCCGAACTCGACCTCGCGCATCCGCTTCGCCAGGTCGCCGAAGAGGAAGGGGGTCGTCACCTCATAGTTCCAGACATGCGTGCATGAGCCGTGACAGCAGCCGCTTTTGTCATGGCAGCCCTCCCAGCCGTAAAGCAGGCCATCGGGCGTGCGGAAGCAGGTCTGGCTGCGCAGGGTGCTCACGTTGAAGAGCGCGGCCTCTTTGACGACCTCCGGCAGATCGCTGGCGCAGAAGGCGGATACGAAAGCAACCGTGTCGGCTTCCAACTCCGGCAATTGCGGCGCGACCTTCTCGACCACGTCCCAGGCATCGCGGTACTGCGCTGCGTAGTAGTTGCCGATGCGGTCCGGGTTGCTACAGTCGCAGTCGCTTCCGCAGTCGCACGCCTCGCCGTCCTGCTTCGGCGTCCAGGTCATCCGGTTGGGGAAGTGCCACGCCAACAAGAATGTGACTGCGGTCATTCCGTCCGGCGGCACTGTGATACTGACCGCAAGTGAGCCCATCGGCATCTCGGCGCCCGATGCCGGCCGCCGCTCCAGCCGGCCATCGGCGGTGAGATCGTCCCAGAAATCGAGCAGGCTGGCGCCCCAGTGCGGCTTGAGCCAATCGGTGCGATAGCTGATCCCCTCAACTGCTGTAGTTGCCAGCGCCAGCGTGCCGCATTGCTCGGCGGTGGCTGGCACGCCCTCGGAGATCATGAAGATGCCCTGCGCATCCTCGCCGGCGCGAAAGACGTTGCGATTGCCCTGCGGACCGGGCGCGCCGTTCGAGCCATCTGCGCCGATGAAGTTGGGCAGCGTGCCGACCACCGTCGCGGCGACCGGCTGTTCGGTGCGGTTGGTCAGCACATAGCGCAGCACCGCGATCGGCAGCCCGCTGCGGTCGGCGTCGGGCGGGATGAGCGGGTTGAACGCCTCGATGCGGACGTCGAGCGGCAGCGCGTCGTCGTGGAGCATCACCTGGCCGAGCGGATACGCGGCGGCGAAACGACAATCCGGGAAGCGGGGCAGGCCGTGGTTTGCGACGGGCGAGCCGCTGGCGCCCTCGTACTCGGCCA
>JALOOE010000564.1 GCA_025454565.1 Anaerolineae bacterium | reverse complement strand
CCGGGCAGCCTCAAAGCCCGTCCGCTCGACCAGATCAAGTACGTTGTGCTCAACCACACGGCGGTCGATCCGAGCGTCGGCGTGGACCGGCTTGCCGCCGCGCACCAGAAGCGCTGGGGCGCGATCCTCTACCAATATTTCATTGCAGCCGACGGTACGATCCTGCAAACCAACCCGCTCGATCAAAGCGTCGATCTCACGCAGCCGTGGCCGGGTCAGGCCGCTAACATCGCCATCGCCGGCGACTTCACCGCCCAAGTGCCGACCGCTGCCCAGCTCGCTGCTGCCGGCCACCTGAGCGCCTGGCTGCTTCAGGAGTTGAAACTGCCGGTTGACGCCGTCAAGGGCGCCAGCGAACTTATCCCGACCCAGTCGCCAGGGATACAATGGCTCCAGGGCCAAAACTGGAAGGGGCTTCTGTTGGCGCGCATCGCCGACGCGCAAAAGGCCGCCGGCCCCGGCGCGCCGATTGACAGCGCGACGGTGCAAGCGCTGCGCGCGCAGGTCAGCCAGTTGCAGCAGGCGCTCAGCCTCGCGCAGGCCAGTATCGCGGCCCTGACGGTCGAGCGCGATCAACTGCGGACGCAGCTCAGCCAGGCGCCCGATGTCGCCAAGCTCAACCAGCAGATCCAGGATCTGACCAAACAGCTTCAGGCCGCAAATGCGGATAAGGCCACGCTGGCGCAGCAGATACAAATGCTGGCCAACGACAAGAGCGCGCTGAGCCAGCAAGTCCAGGCATTGACTGCCGAAAAGACCCAGTTGACCCAGCAAATCGCGGTGCTCAACCAGACCATCGCCGACCTGCGCCGTCAACTTAGCGGCGGTTCGAGTACAGTGCCCGTCCCGACCATCAAGGATGTCACCGACACGCTACCGAAACATGCCACCAACCGTTACTCGACGCGCTCACTCGACAAAATCACGCACATCACGATCCATCACAGCGCCGCACCTGCGAATATCCCCGTCGAAACGATTGCGGCCTATCATGTGAACAATAACGACTGGCCGGGGATCGGTTATCACTTCTGCGTGGGCCCGGACGGCACGATCTATCAGGTTAACCGGCTGGAGACGATCTCCTATCATGCGGGCGTGGTCAACGACTACACCATCGGCATCTGTCTGGAAGGCGATTTCCGCAACGGCCTTATCCCCACGCCGAAGCAGATCGAGAGCGCTGGACACCTGTCCGCATGGCTTTCGCAGAAGCTGAAGATTCCGGTCACGAACATCATGGGACACAAGGAATACCCCAAGAACCCCACCGAGTGTCCCGGCGACGATTGGGCCGCGGGCCAGACCTGGAAGGGACTCCTCCATACGCGGGTGCAAGCGGTCTTGGCTGGCAATCTGACGCCGCCCGCCAAGACAATCGGCCACTACGTGCTCTTCTGGCAGCGCGCCGATAGCTGGGCCAAAGAAGACTACGCGGCGGCGGCCAATTACGTTGCACGCTTCAGGCCTACGCACGGCTTCACGCCCGAAGATGCGAGGAATGCCGAGTACGTCACCATTGTCGGCGGACCAGCCGGCGTGTCGCCGGCCATCGAACAAATGCTGCGCGATGCCGGATGCAAGGTCGAGCGTCTGGCCGGCAAGGATTTCGCCGACACCAAGCGCATGCTCGATGATCTGGCGCAGCGTGGGCAGCGTTTCCAGACGTTCAACATGTAACGGGGGATCATGCTCGCTTCACTCCGGGACGAAACCTACCAGGTGCGGCTGCCCGTTTTCGAGGGCCCGCTCGATCTGCTGCTGCAACTCATCGAGCGGGAGCGGCTCGATATCAGCGTGGTCTCCATCGCGGCCGTCACCGAGCAGTTCTTGATATATGTCCGGCAGATCGAGGACATTCAGCCCGATACCCTGGCCGATTTCCTGGTGATGGCCGCGAGGCTGGTGTGGATCAAATCGCGCATCCTGCTGCCGCAGCCCGCGCGAGCGGATGACCAGGAAGAAGAGGATCCCGCCGAGGCGCTGGCACGCCAACTCAAGGAGTACAAGCGCTTCAAGGAGGCGGCGGGGTTGCTCAGGACAATCGAGGAGCGCGGCCAGCACACCTACCCGCGCGTGGCGCCGCCGCCGGAACTCGACACGCGATTAGAAGAGGGCAGCGTCACACTGGACGGGTTATTGGCGGCGGCCCAGCGAGCCATCCTGAGCCTGCCGCCACCGCCGCCTGTGCCGGCGGGCGTCGTCGTCCCCTTCACCCTCACCATTCGCGATCAGATCGGGCTGATCCACCGCGAGACGACCGGCGGGCGCTCCGTCACCTTCCGATCCTTGCTCCAGAACGCACGCCACCGTGTCGAGGTGATCGTCACCTTGCTCGCCGTACTCGAGCTGATCAAGCGCGGCCAGATCAGCGCGATGCAGGATGAGATGTTCGGGGACATCATCATCGCGCCGGTAGCTGGCACGGAGATCGACGACGAAGAGGCGGCCAACGGGGAGGGTTGAGCGCCGGTTCAGGGGACGCGTCCGGCGCTCCGCATGCCCATCCTCCGCGCCTGCAGCAAGGTGAGGAGCAACAGCGCCACGCCCGCGCCCAGCAGATCGACCATCAAATCGCTGACCGACATGTCGCGGCCAGGGACGAAGCTCTGATGGAACTCGTCGCTGACCCCGTAGGCGACCGCCAGCACCAGCGCCCACGTCGCCGGATATCTGACTCCGGAGCCGCGCAGCGCCCACCACAACAAGCCTGCCAGCACGCCATAGGCGGTCAAGTGGCCGCCAAGCTCCTCCACCCCCGGCAAGCCCGGAGCGAAGTTTGGCAGATCGGGCCGCGACGATAGAAAGAAGATCACTCCCATCCAGGCGATCACCGCCGCCCAACGCAGCGCGATGCTGCGCCGCAATCTCGCAACCATGCCCTACTCCACGTTGTCTTTCAGCGCGGTGGCATAGGCCGCCAGCGCCACACCGGCCAGATGCGACCACCCAAACCGCTC
>JALOOE010000563.1 GCA_025454565.1 Anaerolineae bacterium | reverse complement strand
CCGCCAGGCGGTGGTGGGCCTCCTTCCTGACACCGAGATCTCGGCCGACTTCGGCGAGAGCGAGATCACCGGCGATGCCGGCTGCAATCAGTACTTCGCTGGCTACTCCGTCAACGGCAACGTCATCGACATCGGCACGCCGGCCCGCACCTTCCGTTTCTGCCCTGAGCCGACCGGCGTCATGGATCAGGAAACTGAGTTCCTGATCGCACTCGAAAGCGCCGCGACCTACAGCATTGAGGGGGACCAGCTATGGATGCGCACGGCCGCTGACGAGATCGCCGTCATCATGAAGCGTAAGGTGGTCGTGGATCTGCCCGCGCCCAAGCCGACGCCCAAGACGCCAACGGGGCGCGTAGTTGGGGCGCAGACCCTCAACATTCGCTCCGGCCCCAGCACCGCCTTCCCCGTGATCGGCGCAGCGCGCGCCGGCGACGAGGGTGAGATCATCGGTCGTAGCGCCGACGGCCGCTGGTGGGCCGTGGCAGTGCCATCGTTGCCGGGCGGCGTCGGCTGGGTATCGGCCGACTTCGTCGTGGCGACCAATGCCGAGAACGTGCCGGTGATCGCCTCACCGCCGCCCCCCACGCCGCGACCGCCCACGCCGACCCCTGTGCCTATCGCACGGCCGACGGTCCAGCCCATACCGCCCACACCTTCGCCCGAAATCTCGTTCTGGGCCGATCGGACGCAGATCAACCAGGGCGAATGCGCCACGCTCAACTGGTCCGTGAACAATGTGCAGGCGGTTTGGGTCTATCCTGTGGGCCAACCGTATCACCGGTTCCCGCGGACAGGTCAGGGCAACGAGCGGGTCTGCCCGACCACCACGACCACCTACGAAATGCGGGTGCTGTTGCGCAACGGCCAGACTGTCTTTCGACAGATCACCATCAACGTGACGCAGCCGATCGCGCCGCCTCAGCCCCCACCGGCTGCGCCGCCGCCGGCCGCTAATCCGCTGGCCGGGACGCGCTGGACCGTGGTGAACTTCAACAACGGCATGGGTGCGGTGACGGGTCTCGTCGAGGGCACCACGATCACGATGGACTTCGACGCCGCCGGCAGTGTGCGAGGGAATGCGGGGTGTAACACGTTCTCTGCGAGTTACCAGGCCGGTGGCAACACGCTGTCTGTCACACCGCCGATCGCAACCAAGATATCTTGCGAGTCTCCGGCCGGCGTGATGCAGCAGGAGCAGCAATTCCTGGCCGCGCTCCAGTCGGCGGCCACGTTCCAGATCACCGGTAGCCAGTTGCAGATCCGCTCGGGCGGGGATGCGCTGGCGATCATGGCGAATCGCGCACCGTAAGGCGCCGGTTCCAGCACAGCGCCGGCGGCCATCACCTCGATGCCGCCGGCGCTGTCGTACAGGCCGGCCGTGCGCCGTGAACGCGTTGGGGCCCCGGCTCCAGGCAGGCGGCGCCCTCTTGCTCTCCGTCTGCGACCGCGAGGAAAAGCGGCGTCTGCTCCTCCGCATGCAGACCACGACGCCCCCTGAGGAGCGCATCGATGCCGTGCCGAAACACTGGACCCCATCCTGAAGCAGAGCACCGGAGCTGCCCAGCGCAAACATTGCGACTTCGCCGGGCAAATAGCGCGGATGGGTCTGATCCCCTGTGGAGGAGCATGACCAAATCGTTCCCTGCAAAGCTTTCGATCCTCGCTGTGATGGTGTTCCTGTTGGCGGCCTGTGTGGGAGCGCTGCCGCCCACAACGCCGCCGGCCATGCCCAGCGACGGACAGCAGACAGTCTGGACACCTGCTGCCTTGCCCCCAGCCGTCGAATACGACCTGGGCGAGGCGACCATCATCCAGGAACGTTTCCCTGAGGAGAGCCGTTTCCGCAATATGCCGGTGCGGCTGAACGGGCTCATCGCTGCGCCGGAGACCGCGGGACCGCATCCGGTCGTCATCATCTTCCACGGCACCCATCCTGGCTGTCCCACTGACGAAATGGGCGTGGATCGCTGGCCCTGCGCGCCTGAGGTGGAGCAGCCCAATTACCGGGGCTTCGAATACCTGGTGCGCGAGCTGGCTGCGCGCGGCTACGTCGCCCTGTCGATCAACATCAACGCCGAGAACACCTTCGGCTTCGGCGAACCGGTCCCCGGCGAGCGACTGCAACAAATCGTCGATCGGCACCTGCAAGCGCTGGCAGCGGCGGCGGCTGGCGGCCCCAACGACTTCGGCGTCGAGCTGACCGGCCGCGCCGACGTGAAGCGACTGGCACTGTTCGGACACTCGCGCGGCGGCGAAGCGGCTTTGGTGTCGGCGAACAGCCCGGAGATGCTGACGGCGAGCCGGGGATACGGACCGGTGGCCGGAGTGTTGCTGATCGCTGCGGCAACCGTCACCGCCGATCCCTGGTCGGGATCTGCTGTGCCGCTGGCAACCATCCTGGCCGCCTGTGATGGGGATGTGACGACACAGGATGGGCAGTTCTTCTACGAAGGGGCGCGGTTGTCGCCGAAGCAATCCCAATGGGCGACCTCCGTCTGGCTGGAACGCGCCAACCACAACCATTTCAACCAAATCCTGGGGCGCGACCCGTTTGGCACCCCGGGTCGACCTGACTGCGATGCGATCCTGGAGGGGGAGACACAGCGGCGCTGGCTGACCGACTACGCCGTCGATTTCCTGACCGTATTGTTTGCGCAAGACCCGGCAGCGGTGCGCCAGGCTGAAGCGCGTATGGGCAGGGATGCACAGGCTCCGGCCCCGGATGCGCTCCATGCGCTGCCGGCTCGCGTGGCTGAGCTGGCGCAGGCAAGCGATCGGCGGACGATCTTCCGGCCATCTACGGCCGAGGAATTGACAAGCAATCTCCTGGGCGGCAGCGTGACCGCAAACGGCGTCGCCACCCATTTCTGCCCCAAGGGGTTCTACACTCCCGCGATGCTGCCGGGCAGCGAGCCGTGCCGCCGCACTTATGTGACGATTCCCGGCCAGCCATCGCATGC